>DAIQQI010000242.1:0-5130 GCA_036786925.1 Steroidobacteraceae bacterium | reverse complement strand
TCCTGTCCTTGCACGAACCCAACCCGGCGAGACTGGCCGAGTTCGCGGCCGAGGCCAGTGAGTCTTTAGAGCAACAGTCGCGACGCGAAGCTGAACGGCAGGAAGATTTTGAGGTGTACCTGGCGCGTTATTACGAGGGGCTCGCACCAATAGTGCGCTAGCGTACACTTTCGGATGGTATATTTGACTTAATGTCGGCCACGCACCTTTCCTTAATGTAGTATTCATGTTGCTCCGGTAAGCTCCGGCCAAGATCAAGAAAAGCCGGGCCGGTTTTGGACTCATGACACCTTTCAGCTCATCAGAGCCGCAGCACACCGCGGCTGTTACCGACGTCGCCAACGAAGACAGTTTCGTTGAAGGCCACGTGCTAACAAAAATTGCTCTTCCGGCATCGGGTTGGGACCCGTTCGAGATCTGGCGCACCCGCGTACATCTGGAGCAGAAGCGGCTCGGCCTCGCATTTCCGGGCGCCGATTAGCATCCAGATGCGCTGATGATTCACGCCAGCGTGAAATCGCCCGCGGACTCCAGGGTCGCAGCGACGCTGGCGCAAGGTTTTCCGTGGCTCAAGTTCGAGCCTGAACTCGAACAGCAATTCCGCGAACAGCACTACCAGGACATCCGCCAGCGGGTGCGCATTGCGGTCTGCCTGGCGCTCATCACCGTCATTGGCTTTGCAGTGATGGATCGCTGGGTGCTGGACCTGGCGCCGACCGCGACCCAGGAAAAGCTGCGCTACGCGCTGCATCTGCCGATCGTACTGCTGTGTGCGCTGTTGACCGGCCGCCGGTTTTTTCCGAAGTACTACCTGCCGGTGATTTCCGTGGGCGCGCCGCTGTTTGGCATCGGCTCGGTGCTGCTGATGATGGAAGCGTCCGGCGTGTCGCAGGTGCTGATGTCTTCGCGCCTGGTACTGGTCGCGTTCTTCTTCTATTTCATGCTCGGCTTGTCGTTCCGCACCGCGCTGGCCAGCAACATGATCGTGCTCGGAAGCTTCGTTCTGCTCGCCATCACCAAGGACATTCCGCAGGAAACGTCGATCTACGTGTTCTTCACGCTGATCTGCGCCAATCTGTTTGCCGGTGCCGGTTGCTACATGCTTGAGTATGCCAATCGGCTGTCGTTCCTTGAGCGACGGCTGTTGAACGAAGTCGCGACCCGCGATGCCCTGACCGGCTTGTTGAACCGCGGTGCATTCGAGGCTGCGCAAGCGCAGGCCTGGTCTTCCGCCGAACGACGCGGCGGCAGCCTCGCCGTCGTGATGCTCGATATCGATCATTTCAAGAACTACAACGATCGTTATGGACACCAGGCTGGCGATCAGTGCCTGCGACTGGTCGCGCAGGCGGTGCGCCGTGCGGCGGGCCGCGCGTCCGACCTGGTGGGCCGCTACGGCGGCGAGGAACTGATCGTGCTGCTGCCGGATGCGGACCGCGAGCATGCGTCCCGGGTGGCCGAGAACATCGTCACGTCGATCCGCGCGCTGGGCGTCCCGCATGCCAGCTCGACCACCGCCGGCTGCGTCACCGTCAGCATTGGCGTCGCTGCCGTGCGCTCGGCCGCAACCGAGATTTTCGAGTCAGCGGTGCGGCGCGCCGACAATGCCCTGTATGCCGCCAAGGACGCCGGCCGCGACCGCTGGTTGTTAGCCGAGGACGCGAGTCCGCCGCTCGACAATGTCATCCAGCTGATTCAGGGCAAGCGATAGATCGCGATTTCGCGCCGGCCGTTGCCGGTGCGGACGCCGCGGAACATGCCCTCGCTGTTGAATTCCATGGCGACGTTGCCCGCCGGGTCCAGCGCGATGATGCCGCCGTCTCCGCCCATGGCAACGAGCTTGCGCTGCACGACTTCCTGCGCCGCTTTCACCAGCGGCCAGCCCTTGTACTGCACCAGCGCGCAAATATCGTGTGCCACGACCGAGCGGATGAAATACTCTCCCGAGCCCGTCGCGGACACCGCGCAGGAACTGTTGTTAGCATAGGTGCCGGCGCCGATGATCGGTGAATCGCCGATGCGGCCATAGCGTTTATTGGTCATGCCACCCGTTGAGGTTGCCGCGGCGAGATTGCCGTTGCGATCGAGCGCAACCGCGCCGACAGTCCCGAGGGCCGGCGGATCATAGGCGCGCTCGCTCCGGCCCTGCAGTTCCTTTTCGAGTTGCGAGCGGCGCGCCGGCGTCTCGAACCAGCTGTTAGGCAGCATGGCGAACCCCTGGGTCAGCGCAAATTCCTCGGCGCCGGCACCGCTCAGCATCACGTGCGGCGATTTTTCCATCACTGCGCGCGCGAGGTCGATCGGATGCTGGATATGCCGCAGGCCGGTGACGGCGCCCGCGCGCAGCTCGCGGCCATCCATGATCGATGCGTCCAGCTCCGCATAGCCATCGTGGGTCAGCACGGCGCCCTTGCCGGCGTTGAACAGCGGGTTGTCTTCGAGCAGGCGCACCACGGTGCTAACAGCGTCGAGCGCCTTGCCGCCCTTGTCGAGTACCGCATAGCCTGCATCGAGCGCGCTACCGAGGCCTTCGCGGTACTGGGCTTCGCGCTCCGCGGTCATTTCGGCGCGCGGCATCGTGCCAGCCCCGCCGTGGATCACGAGCGCAATCGTCTTGTCCGGTGTTGCGGCGCCGAGGGCGGTGCAGCCGACGGCCAGCATGGCCAGCAATACAGTTGTCCGTTTCATGTTGAGCGCCCGCTTGGATGGATGAGCGCAGTCTAGCGGTTTGCGCGGCAGGGGAATAATCGTTACCTTGGGGGCCATGACTGAGATCAAACAGGTATTTGACCCGCGATTCCTCGTTGCGGCGGCAATTGCGCTGGCCCTGGTCTTTGTGGTTCCGGCGCCTTTCCGCGTTTCCGCCGTAGCGCTGGCCATTGTGCTTGTGGTGCTGGCGCCGCTGCCCGCCAGCACCCGGCCGGTAGTGTCGGCGGTCATCCTCGGCTTGGCTACCGGTGTCGGGTCTATCAATCTGTTTGCGCCGCAGATCTTCCAGAAGCACGTGACCGCGGAGTTTGGCTGGACCGCGTCGCAGTTCGCGTCCGCGACCGTTCTAGGAACCTATGTGACGATCGTGGCGTCGCTGTTCATTGGCAGGATCTTCGACCGCAGCGGTGTCAGACGCTGGGCCATCATTTCGATCCTGCTGCTGGCCGCGCTGCTGATCGCGTTGCGCTGGCTAACGCCTAACCTGTGGCACTTGTACCTGATTTCAGGGCTGATGCCCGTGCTCGCGGCGGGTACTTCATCGATCGCATACTCGCGAGTCATCGCCCGCTGGTTCGACAAGCGCCGCGGCCAGGCGTTTGGCGCGGCGCTGGCCGGAATCGGCGTTGGCGGCGCGGTGTTAGGGCCGCTGGTCGGCTGGGCGATCAAGGAGTTCGGCTGGCGCGACGCCTACGCCAGTCTCGGCTTGATGAGTCTGGCGGTGACGCTGCCGGTCGTAATCTGGGCGCTGCGCGATACGCCGGGCGAGAAGAATCTGGGGCAGGACGGCGAACCGCTCCGCAAAATCCGGATAGACAGCCGGGAAACCTCAGCCGTTGCCGTCCAGGGCTCGGGGACCTATGGCTACAGCGGCGCAGAAACCCGCCGGCTGCCGCGTTTCTGGCGGATGCTGCTGGCGTTTGTGCTGATGTCATTTGCCATCGGTGGCGTGATGATCCAGCTGGTGCCGATCCTGATCGCCCGCGGCCTCGAGGAGGCCAGTGCGGTCCAGGCGCTCGGCGTGCTGTCGATCGCGCTGATTGCCGGGCGCGCGTTTGCCGGGTTCCTGATGGACCGGATGTTCGCGCCCTACGTCGCCGCAGTCATCACACTGTTTCCCGCGGTCGGCATCGCGATGCTGGCGCTCGGCGCCCATGGGGCCGCAGCCTATGTTGCCGTGCTGCTGCTGGGCCTGGCAGCCGGCGCCGAGCTCGATGTCATTGCGGTGCTGGTCACGCGTTACTTCGGCACGCGCGCCTACTCCGAAAACTATGGCTGGCAGTATGCGGGTTGGGTCCTGGGCTCCGGGACCGCGCCGTTGTTGACCACCGCCGCCTACCAGAGGTTTGGTACGCATGATCCGGTGCTGTGGCTGTACGCCGGGATCTTTCTGGTCAGCGGTTTTCTCGTGGCTCGGCTCGGCTCCTACCCGACACTGCCTGCACCAGCGGCGAGCAATGCCTGAGCGGCGCGCGCTAAAATAGTGCAGCATTTGCCGGATCCGCGAAGCATGAAGCTGATTTCAGCGCTGTATTCGCTTCATGGGTGCTGGCATGATTTCTGCTATGTCTAAACCGTGTTGCACCCTGTTGCACAATAGTCGAACCGACGGAGAATTTTTGCCATGAAGCTTGTGACTGCCATTATCAAACCATTCAAACTGGATGACGTCCGTGCCGCGCTGTCGGAAATCGGCGTGTCCGGCATGACCGTGACCGAAGTGAAGGGCTTTGGTCGGCAACGCGGCCATACCGAGCTTTATCGTGGCGCCGAATACGTGGTCGACTTCGTGCCCAAGACCCGCATCGAAGTCGCGGTGCGCAGCGATCTGCTCGACCAGGTGGTCGAAGCGGTGGTCAAGGCCGCCAAGACCGGCAAGGTCGGCGACGGCAAGATCTTTATCACCAACATCGATCGCGTGATCCGCATTCGCACCGGCGAGTCTGACGACGCAGCGTTGTAGAATTTTGTAGCGCGCCAACCGCGGGTTGGCACCAACGACAGGGGTTGGTTCTATGTCTTTGAACACGGGGGACAGCGCTTGGCTGCTGACAGCCACGGCGCTGGTGCTGTTTATGACCTTGCCGGGTCTCGCGCTCTTCTATGCCGGCCTGGTGCGCAGCAAGAACGTGCTGTCGCTACTCATGCAGTGTTTCGCGATCACCGGCGTCTGTTCATTGCTGTGGTTTGCCTGCGGCTACTCAATCGCGTTTGGCGACGGCGGCGCTGCTAACAGCTGGTGGGGCGGTTTCGGCAAGGCGTTTCTGCTCGGTGTCGGGCGCGATTCGTTGACCGGATCGATTCCGGAAGCGCTGTTTTTCATGTTTCAGCTGACCTTCGCGGTTATCACGCCGGCGCTGGTCATCGGCGCGTTCGCCGAACGCATGCGCTTCGCGACGGTGCTGTGGTTCAGCGCCGGCT
>DAIQQI010000027.1:6340-16710 GCA_036786925.1 Steroidobacteraceae bacterium | reverse complement strand
CGGGTGGCGGCGTCAGGTCCGGCGAAAACACGCCCGCGCGCACACCCTCGATCGCGCCCAGTGAATGCGTGGCGGTCGACTTGATCTGATAGGTGAAGGGCAGCATGTCCGGCGCGAGACGTGCCTGGATCAGTTCATCCGGCCGCAGCCCGCGCTCGTTGCACCAGGTTTCGGCCTTGGTAATGAGCGCGGCGACCGCGCCGAGGAGCTGCAGGTTGTTGGGAATGGTTGCTGCATAGAGTGTGAATGACATCGGAGGCCTCCGTGATTGGCGGTCAGGTTTCGATCGATCTGCTGTAAACGTAGAATAATTCATCCCGGACCCAACCAAGCGATTCGTACAAGGCCTGAGCCGCC
Source organism: Steroidobacteraceae bacterium (assembly GCA_036786925.1). Classification (GTDB taxonomy): domain Bacteria; phylum Pseudomonadota; class Gammaproteobacteria; order Steroidobacterales; family Steroidobacteraceae; genus UBA964. The sequence continues at coordinate 16,353 of DAIQQI010000027.1, read as the reverse complement.
TTGTTGTCCCTCGCCGTGCTGAGGTCCATCCTGAACTTGCCTTTGTCCGCTGCAAGCTTCTCGGCTGCTGTCAGCAGCGCCTTGCCCGCGCCACAGCGCCTCCCGTCAGAAGCAACGAAAAGATCGTAGAGCGTGTAAATCGGCTTCGCGGCGACTGAGCAGAAAGTTGGGTAGAGCTGACAAAAGCCGACGACTTGCTGAACTGCGTTGCTTGCCAGAAGGATGACCGAATCTTTGTTCTGCAGCCGGGCCCGGATAAAACCCAGGGCCAGATCCCGGTCAGGTGGTTTCCTGTAGAACTGCCGGTATGCATCGAACAAGGCGGCCGCAACATCGAGGTCCGCCAGCGTCGCGATTCGCGTGGTAATCATGCATGAAACAATGGCACCGGTGCCGTGACCGGTCAAGCGGACTGTTAGGCGGCGCTGGACTTACTATGTGTAAGCGCTGATAAGCCAGGTGAGCCCGAACCACGCCAATCCAGCAATGGTGACAATATGGACGCGCTGCTGCGTCTTCAAATCGTAGGCCACCAGAAACAGGAAAAGGCCAAGCCACATGCCCCAGAGAAAAGTCTGAAATGCGATCTCATCCACTTGCTCGGTGTAGAGCGCGGAAAGCAGCGGCTTCGCCCACGACACGACCAGAGGATCGTAGGCACGTGCCAACACCGGCTCGAGCATGAAAAACGTACCAGTGAAAACAAGGCGCTTGTGCCAAGCCGGTTGTCCCCGCCGTAGCCAGGCCATCACCAGTGGCCTGCCGAAGGCAGGTCCGGTTGAATAGCGGGTTGGGCGTCATTGCGTTGCCTTCGGAAGGGACGGACGGCTTTTACGGTAGGAGTTCTTAAGGGAGATCTTGCCGGCACGAAAAGTGAATAGATCACAGCCATGAACTTCGACGCGCGTTCCGTCCTGTCGTGATCCTGTGAACGTCCACTCAGATACTCCCCGGTCTCCATGGACAAAATGACGGGCATCCCCCCAGTGGGCATCGGGATATACGGCCCACACCTCCGCAAACCCAGCGCGCACTGCCTCTCGGCCTGCGTACCGGGTTCCGCAGATGTCTGCGCCCGTGGAAGACTCGAAGACACAGTCCTCTGTCATGAACGACATGAGCGCATCGACATCGTGCCGATTCCACGCGTCGGCGAAATCTTGCAGTACTTCCGAGGTCACTTCAGTCGTAGAAGCTTGCATGATCTGGCACCTCCGTACCATTCGTGCTCAAGTGTTGACTGTGATTGCGCCCAGCACCCCGCTGACCGCTCGCCCTCGAGATGGGGCAGCGCGAACCGAAGGCACTTCATCTCAAAGGCTTGCTCGACCATACCCAAAACAATGGCATTTAGGGGCGTGAGCGGTCAAGCAGATTGTTAGGCGCCAACTCTATGACTTGCCGAGGATAGATCGGTCGAAATGGGCTTGGCAGTACACAAGGCCATCCAACTGCGGGTTTTTGCAACCGTGCCATTGGCAAGGAAAACCTGCGATCGTTCCTGAGCGAGGTAAGTCGACGTCGCTCCGGATATGTTGGCTATTCAGCCAAGCTCGGAGCGCCTCGAGGATTTCGCCCTGCTTTGCGTCCGGAATGGGTTTCCCATCGCTACTCCATTTCTATAGATCCATAGGGGCCACAAGCAGATCATATTCAGGAACCCCCGACATCTCCCAATATATTCGTAGTGATTGAGGCCCGTCGGTATAGAGGATCTCACCGCTTCTGCCGGAACCAATGAGCTTAAATGACATATGGAGCTGGTGGCGCCGCGATATGACTGAGGCGAAGTTGGCGCCTAACTATTATTTGGATGAAGCGACATTAGCCCCACTTTGCGCCATTTTCTGCACGTTGATCGACCGCCTGCGACTAAAGCCATGTTCGGACTGGCGAAATCGCGCTCGATTATTTCTACCTGACGAACCGGTTCAGGAAAATGGTTGCCGATGTTGTCTTGTTTCCCGCCCCGTCCTCCGCCCACACGGACACGGCGACTTCTCCATCTTTCGCCGCGTCCACACTAACAACTTCGCCGCCGCAGCGCACCAGGCCGGGCGCATGCGTGCGGTGATAGCGTACCGTGAACGAGCTGATCGCCGCTTCTTCAGGCGGCAGCCAGCGACCGACCGCCTCGCACATGATCGTGAACGTGAACCAGCCGTGGATGATGACACCCGGGAATCCGTTCTCGACCATGAAGACGTGGTCCCAGTGCTGGCGTGAGAAGTCGTTGGAGGCGCCCGCGTAACGCACGAGCTGCTCGGGCGTGACCTCGCGTTCATACACGGGAAGTGCATCGCCGGTTTTGGGTGTCGGCTTCATGCTTAGAAGCTCACCGACACGATGCGCACGCGAGCGACGTGCGCGCCGTCATGCCGCTCGAGGATCAGATCGGCGCTCTGGAACAGCATCGGTCCCTGGCGCCCGTCCTTGCGCTGCGCGCCGGCATAGCGCGCAAAGGCCTTGATGCGGTCGCCCGGCCGGATCGGCTGATGGATCTCGACCTGGTCGTCCGTGTGCAGTATGCGCGGCAGGCCGTCCGCAACATGGAAGATATCCGGCATGTGCCCGATCACGAATGTGGACACGAACGCTGGCGGCGCGATCAGGCTGCCGTAGCGCGTGCCGCGCGCGTAGGCCTCGTCGGTGTACACGCGGCTGCTCGCGCCGGTGGCGTCCGCGAACGCGCGGATCATGCTCTTGTCGACTTCAGTGATGGTCGGCGGCGTTTCCTCGCCGACCCGTGCCGCGAGCCGTGCTAACAAAGCGTCCCAGTTGACCGGCTGGGCCACCGCGCCGCCCTAGGCGTTCGCCGCCAGCAGCCGGATCACCTGCGCGTCGCGCTCGCCATGGCGGGTCTCTTCACGGCCATTCTGGCGCAGCACACTGGCCACTTCGTCGTTAGCTGCGGCGTCGGCCCAGGCCTGATAGATCCGGTCGCCGTTCTGCTCGCCGCTCTCGAGCGAGCGGATGAACTCCACCGTCGCAGGTAACTCCTGTGGCAGCGAGGCAATGAACGGATTGTCACTGGCAGCCGGCAATTCGAACGGCTCGCCACCCGCTGCGACGATGGCCTTCAGCAGGCGGTGCGCGTGACCGCGCTCTTCGCGACCATTCTGGATCAGCAAGGCCGCAGCCTCCGGGTTGCGCACAGCCCTGGCGATGCGCAGATAGAATTCCTCGCCCGCGGCCTCGATCACGGCGAGCACGCGCATGTCATCGAGCGACAGGCTCTTGCGGGTCTTCAAGACACCGAAGGCGCCGGAAATGTCGGACGGATAATCTGGGGGTAACGTAAACATGTGCGTAGTCTAGCGCACGCAGGTGACCACGATGTGACGTCGCACCTGGGGCCTTGGTCATGGCCGCGTGTTGTTCTTCCGCCGTGACAGCGCCCAGCGAATTGCGAACACAACAACAACGACCAGTACGACAACAGCGATACGACGAATCATGGCCGCAACCATGGCACAAGTCGGCCCTCAGGTCGATGAGTGGGAATCCCGCAGGCCACTGCCGTTGCCAGGCGAATATCGGGCGCCGTTCAAGGACGGATCAGCGCCCGGCCTTGAACGGGTACCCGCCCTTTGGCGGGCGCTCGATCCTGAGCCAGGCAACGGCAGTGGCCTGCGGGACTCCCGATCATCAAAAGTCTTACCGATACCGCGCCTGCAGTTTCTCCAGCGCCTTCGACCCCGGCGACAATTTCGCAAACGGCAGCTGATTCAGCGGCGTATCCGGCGTCTTGTTAGCGTCATGGAACTCGCTCTGGGTCTCGCGCAGATGCAGCAACCCGGTGAGGTATTCGTTCTTCGCCAGGTGATCCTGCACAAACTTGTACGATGAGACCGCATCGGCGGGATTGAAATCTTTCGCGACCTTGCTGAGCACGATGCGGCTGCCGTCATGCAACACCACCGGCATGCGCTCGCCTTCGCCGTACTCGGCCTTGATCTCGCGCTGGAACGGGATGAAGTCGGCATGCACCGCCGGCTCATAGTGCTCGCGCGTGAACTGGTAGCTCTTGGTCGAGCCTTCGTGGTCGTTGAAAGTCACGCACGGCGACAGCACGTCGATCAGTGCAAAACCGCGGTATTTCATGCCTGCCTGGATCAAGGGCACCAGCTGTTCCTTGTCGCCGGAAAAACTGCGGGCGACGAAACCCGCGCCCAGCGTCATGGCTAACAAAACTGGGTCGATCGGCGACTGGGTGTTGACCTCGCCCTTCTTCGCCTTGGTGCCGACATCCGCCGAGGCCGAAAACTGGCCTTTCGTCAGGCCGTACACACCGTTGTTCTCGATCAGGTACAGCATGTTGACGTTGCGGCGAATCGCATGACACATCTGGCCGAGGCCGATGGACAGTGAATCGCCGTCGCCGGAGACGCCGAGGTAGTACAAATCCCTGTTAGCGGCGTTAGCACCCATCGCAATCGATGGCATGCGGCCGTGCACCGAGTTGAAGCCGTGGCCACCGTTGACAAAATACGCCGTGGTCTTGGACGAGCAACCGATGCCGGAGAGTTTCACGACATTCTCGGGCCGCACGCTGATGCCCCAGCAGGCCTCGACCACGGCGGCCGTGATCGAATCGTGCCCGCAGCCGGCGCACAGCGTGGACAACGCGCCTTCATAGTCGCGCCGTGTCAGGCCGAGCTCATTCTTCGGCAGGCTCGGGTGGGCTACTTTGGGTTTCGGCAGAAAAGTCATGGGCTACTCCAGCAATCTTGTCAGTCGCTCAGGCCACGCCTGCGGCGCGCGCCGGGCGCAGCTCAGCGAGCACGCCATCGACGATGAACTTGGATGACACCGGCAGGCCGCTGTAATGCAGCAGCGATTTCAACTTTGATTTCTCGACCGCGGTCTCGAGCGTCAGCAGCGACTTGAGCTGCGCGTCGCGGTTCTGCTCGACGACAAACACGGTCTTGTGTTCGGCGAGGAACTTCTCGACTTCAGCGCCGAACGGGAAGGCGCGGATACGCAGGTAGTCGAGCGTGACGCCCTGCGCTTTCAGCAGGTCCAACGCTTCATTGACAGCGCCGTCGCTGCTGCCGATCGCGACCAGGCCAATGTCAGTCTTGCCGGGCGAGCGCAGCACCGGCTTCGGCATCCAGGTCTTCGCCGTCTCGAACTTTCTCGTCAGCCGGTCGAGCACCAGCTGGTACTCGGCCGAGTCTTCGGTGTAGGTGCCGAACTGCGTGTGTCCGGAACCACGCGTGAAGTAAGCGCCCTTGGGGTGAACTCCCGGAAAGGTGCGATAGGTAATGCCGTCGCCGTCCTTGTCGACATAGCGATGGAATTTCTCCATCTTCTCGAGATCTTCCTTGTTATAGACCTTGCCGCGATCGGGCTGGTAATTGTCGTCCCACTTGAGATCGCGACACATCCAGTCGTTCATGCCGATATCGAGGTCAGAGAGCACCATCACCGGCGTCTGCAGCCGCTCGGCCAGATCGAAGGCCTGCACAGCCATGTAGAAGCACTCTTCCGGATTCGCCGGATACAAACACACATGCTTGGTGTCGCCGTGTGACGCGTAGGCGCAGGACATGATGTCGCACTGCTGGGTGCGGGTCGGCATGCCGGTCGACGGACCGACGCGCTGCACGTCGAACACCACCGCCGGGACTTCGGCGTAGTACGCGAGTCCCAGGAATTCATTCATCAGCGATATGCCGGGACCCGAGGTCGCGGTGAACGAGCGCGCGCCATTCCAGCTGGCGCCCAGGGTCATGCCAATCGCGGCGAGTTCATCTTCGGCCTGGATAAAAGCGAAATTCGCGCGACCGGTTTCGGGATCGACGCGCATCCTGTCGGCGAAAGACTTGAACGCATCCATCAGCGAGGTCGACGGCGTGATCGGATACCAGGCCGCAACCGTCGCACCCGCATACACCGCGCCCAGACCCGCGGCGGTGTTGCCGTCGATCAAAATGTGCCCCGAGGTCTTGTCCATCTTCTCCACGCGCAGCGGCAATGGACAAGTGGTGTTAGCTTTCGCGTAGTCGTAGCCAAGGCTGATGGCTTTCATGTTCGAATCGACCAGCTGCGGCTTTTTCGCGTAGGTCTCCGCCAGCAAGTCGCGGATCCTGGCGAGATCGAGATCCATCAGAGCTGCGAGCACGCCGGCATAACAGATGTTCTTCATCAGGATGCGCGTGCGCACCCCATTGAAGCCTTCATTGCACATGCGCGCCAGCGGCACGCCGATGACCGTGATGTCGTCGCGCGCCAGCAGCGCCGGGCGCGGCCAGGTGCTGTCGTAAATGAGATAACCGCCGCTCGCGACTTCCTTGATGTCCTTGGCGTAGGTCTCGGCATTCATCGCCACCATGATGTCGACCTTGCCGGAGCGCGCGACATAGCCGTCTTTCGACAGCCGGATTTCGTACCAGGTGGGCAGGCCCTGGATGTTGGACGGGAAGTAGTTCTTGCCCATCACCGGGATGCCGGCCCGGAAGATCGATTTCATCAGCAGCGTGTTAGCACTGGCCGAGCCGGTGCCGTTCACGGTGGCGATCTTGATGGCGAAGTCGTTGATGCGCGAGGGTGCGGCGGACATGCTTGTTAGCCTCTCACTTGATCGGCCGCCTGCGGCCACTGGACCGTGCCCTTCTGCATGTCCCAGGCATAGGTCGGGCAGCGCTCGGCGCACAGCCCGCAGTGCACACAAAGGTCCTCGTCCTTGACCATGACGCGGCCGGTGTGTTTCAGCGGCCCGGACACATACAACGCCTGCGTGACATTCACCGCCGGTGCCTTGAGCCGTTTGCGCAGTTCATCTTCCGGTCCGTCGGCGGCAATCGTCAGGCAATCGACCGGGCAGATGTCGATGCAGGCGTCGCATTCGATGCACAGCTTGGTCTCGAACACTGTATGCACATCGCAGTTCAGGCAGCGCTGCACTTCCTCGACGAATTCCTTTTCCGTGAAGCCGAGCTCGACTTCGATGTTGATTTTCTTGAAGCGTTCCTTGAGCGATACATGCGGCATCAGCCGCCGTTCCTTCGGGTTGTAGTCGTTCGCATACGACCACTCGTGCATGCCCATTTTCTGCGAGACCAGATTCATGCCGGGCGGCATGCGCTCAGTCACCGGCTTGCCCTGGCAGTAAAGGTGAATCGAGATCGCCGCCTGGTGCGCGTGCTCGACCGCCCAGATGATGTTCTTCGGACCGAAAGCCGCGTCGCCGCCGAAGAACACGCCCTTGCGCGTCGACTCGAACGTTGTTGAATCGACCTTGGGCACGTCCCACTTGTCGAATTCGATACCGACATCGCGCTCGACCCAGGGGAAGGAATTCTCCTGCCCGATCGCGAGGATCACGTCATCCGCGGGATAGAACTGCTCGCCGGTGGCGCGCTCGGACTTGATGTGGCCCTTGGCATCGACGTCATATTCCATGACATCGAACAGCATGCCCTTCAACTTGCCGTTTTCGAGCACAAAAGACTTCGGCGAACGATTGATGACGATCTCGACGTGCTCTTCCTCGGCGTCCTCGAGTTCCCACTCGGAGGCCTTGAAGAAGCCGCGCGGCTTGCGCGCCATGACCTTGACGTTGCTGGCGCCGAGGCGCAGCGAACTGCGGCAGCAGTCCATCGCGGTGTTGCCGACGCCGATGATCAGCACATTCTTGCCGATCTTCTCGGTGTGGCCGAAGGCAATGGATTCCAGCCAGGCGATGCCGATGTGGATGTTAGCGTCGGCTTCCTTGCGGCCCGGCAGCGACAGCTCCTTGCCCTTGGGCGCACCGGTGCCGACGAACACCGCGTCGTAACCGCCCTTGCCCAGCAGCTCGCGCATGCTCTTGATCGGGTGATTGAGCTTGAGATCCGCGCCCATGTTGACGATGTCGTAGATTTCCTCGTTCAGCACTTCATGCGGCAGGCGGAACGCCGGGATGTTGGTGCGCATCAGGCCGCCGGGTTCGCCGTACTGCTCGAAAATCGTGACGTCATAACCTAACGGCAGCAGGTCGTTCGCCACGCCGAGCGAGGCGCAGCCGGCGCCGATCAGCGCAATCTTCTTGCCGTTCTTCTGCGCCGGCGCCGTCGGCAGCCGCGTCTTGTAGTCGTCGTCCTTGTGGTCCGCGGCGACGCGCTTCAGGCGGCAGATCGCGACGGGCTTCTTCTCGACCCGGCCGCGCCGGCAGGCCGGCTCACAGGGCCGGTCGCAGACGCGCCCGAGGATGCCCGGGAAAACGTTGGATTTGCGGTTGACCATGTAGGCGTCGGTAAAACGCCCCTGCGCGATGAGCCGGATGTACTCCGGGACATCGGTGTGGGCCGGACAGGCCCACTGGCAATCAACGACTTTGTGGAAATAGTTCGGGTCGGCGGTGTTGGTTTCGGTCATCGGTATCGTCAGTGGTCTAAACCTAGAAGTGTAGCGGCCCCCGGGGAAAAGTCACGGTGCGGACCGGCCTGTCAGCGGGCAGAATCACAGGATGGAGACCCAGGGCCAAAACATAACGCCAACCGAGATTCGGGCGCGTTCCAATAGCCGGCTGTTGGTCGTCAGCTTCGCTGACGGCCGGACCTTTGACCTGCCGTTTGAGTACCTTCGGACGCACTCCCCGTCGGCCGAGGTCAAAGGGCATGGCCCCGGCCAGGAAACCCTGGTGCTCGGCAAGCAAAACGTCGGCATCAAGGCCGTCGAACAGGTCGGCCAGTACGCCGTAAAGATCGTGTTCGATGACGGGCACGACAGCGGCCTCTTTTCCTGGCGCTACCTGCGCGAGCTGGGTGAACAGCAGGTGCCGAATTGGGAAAAATACCTGGCCAGAGTGGCCGCAACGAAGCAAGACCATGGCTGAGCCAAAAACCCGACCTAACAAAGACCTCAGCGTGACTGATTTCATCGCGGCCGTGCCGGATGAGGTCAGGCGCGCCGACTGTAAGGCACTGGTGAAGATGATGCGGGCCGCAACCGGCTGCAAGCCAGTCATGTGGGGCACGGGCATCGTTGGTTTCGGAAACAAGCCCGTCAGGTATGCCAACGGCACCGAGCTCGACTGGCCGGCGATTGCCTTTGCGCCGCGCAAGAACGACCTGACGATCTACATCATGCCCGGGTTCGAAAAACTCGAACCCCTGCTGAAGAAGCTGGGCAAGCACAAGACCGCCAGAGTTTGCCTCTACATCAAGCGTCTGTCGGACGTCGACCTCGCGGTCCTGAGGAAAATCATCGATCGCGGTTGTTAGGTTATTGCAACCGCGCGCGGATCAGCGCAGGATCTCGAAAGCGCCAGGGTCCAGCGACCGCGCGCGCTCCGCGGCCTGGTTCGAGTCGGCATCCATGCCGAGCCAGCGATACGTGTCCGCGAGATAGACGTGGACCCGTGGGTCGTTCGGATCGGACTGCGCAGCGACCAGGAGCTGTTGTAGCGCCAGCTGGAAATCCTTCTCACCATGGAGGCGCACACCTCGTCCCAGCGGGGAATTAGGGTCGATGGGTTTGCGCGCCGAACGCGCTGGAGCGACCGCAGCCGCCGCGCCGGCCGCCGGCTGGGCGGCTCGCTTCGCGGGTGCCGCCGTCGGTTGCGCCCCGACGCGCACCAAGGCGCAGTCCGGCAGCCGAAATTCCCGGATGGTGCTCCTGTCTACGATATCGAAACCCAGCAGGGGGACGCCCTGATCCGGCAGCGCAAAAACCTGTTTGCCCTGCATGCGGTACTGGATGGGGCCGAGCGAGTCATCGCCAGCGCTGTCATTGGAGGCCCACGACCCGGGCTTAAACTCGGTTGTGCCCCCGCCAAACACGACTTCGCACACCGCACCGCCCGGATTGGAAAGCATGCCCATCAGCTGTGACAGGTCATCTCCACCGCGTGGCTTCGCGCCGGTAGCGACCCGCCAACGCCCGAGCAGGGGATTGCGCTCCGGAGGAAGTGGCGGCGAGGCGAGAAGTCTGGCGCGCAATGCCTTGAGCGTGGCATCGTTTTCTGCCATCTGGCGTGCCCGCTCGGCCCGTTCGGGTGCGGATCGACGCTCGAATTCTTCGTCGCG
>DAIQQI010000027.1:0-6240 GCA_036786925.1 Steroidobacteraceae bacterium | reverse complement strand
TTAAAGCCACAATGATCGCCAAGAGCCAACGGTAGAAGTTCATGGTTGCTCAAATTGAATGGCCGCTGCCATAACCGCATAGACGAGCCGACGACGAGATTGTCAGGATCGTGCGTTTGCGTTGCAAGCGCCAAAAAAAAGCCCGGGCGTCGCCGCCCGGGCTCTTGTATCAGACAATCGCTGTCGCGATTACATCTTGTACTTCAAGGTCATCATGATCTCGGCCGGTGGCAATTGCAGATAGCCACCGAGGAAGCCGCGACTGCCGACATAGATCTTCTTGTCGTTAGCTACGTTCTTGCCGGTCGCCCGCAGTTCCCAATGATCGCCAAGATCCACGCCGACAAACGCGTTGAAGCGGTCATAGCCGGTGATGACGAAGTCATTGGTCGCCGCCGTGATGTAGTCATCGGTGCGATACCAGTCGCCGCCCAACCGGAACATGTTGCCGTCGCCGAACGGCCGGGCGTAATCAAAGCCCACCGCGATGGTGTAGTCCGGCAGCTGCGGCGGCTCGGCCTTGACGCCGAGGCGATTGTTGTCCACGAACAGCGGCAGGCGCGGCAGGGAGGCCACGGCCGGCGCGCTGGTCGGGTTCAGGCTGTCGTACTTGCCATTCAGGAACGAGGCATTCATGAAGAATGTCAGGTTGTTGGTCGCCACATAGGTGGACTCGAGCTCCAGACCCTGAATCGTCGCTTCACCCGAGTTCTGCACCGGGAAAGATGCCACGCCGGTCATCGGATCGATGACCGTCGCGTTCAGGGTCAGATCCTTGACCTTGGCCAGGAAGTAATTGGCGTTGAAACGCAGCTTGTTATCCAGCGCGTCCATCTTCGCGCCAATTTCGTAGGTCCAGTTCGACTCCGGACCGTAGGCCGACGCAGCATCTTTGGCGTCGCCAATCGCAATACCGTTATAGCCACCGGACTTGAAGCCACGAGCCGCCGAGAAATACAGCAGCATGCTGTTGAAGGAGTCGCTGTTCACCTTGTAGTCGAGGCCGAACTTCGGCGTCACTTCGGTGTAGGTGTTGCGCAGCGCGACCACGGTGGCCGGAATCGGCGCGAACAGCGCCTGCCAGCGCAGGTCGAAGGTCTTCTTGTCTTTTGTCCAGCGCGCGCCCAACGTTGCCTTCAGGGAATCGTTGAACTGGTACGAACCCTGGCCAAATACCGACACGGACTTGGTCGTCATGCTCTGGGTGCTCGAAGACACGGCGCCGACATTGAAGAACGAGCGCGTGATATTCCAGCCGAAATCCTGCGAGCCCTTCTCGTCAAACCAGTAGACGCCGGCCAGGTAATCGAGCTTGTCGCCCATCGCCGTGCCGCTGATCTGCAGTTCCTCGGAGTACTGCCGCGCGTTCGGGTTGGATGCACCCAGCACCTGCGTTTCACCGCTGAAATCGGTGCTGAAGAAGTCCGCCGTCTTCACATAGCCAGTGATGGAACGGATGGTATAGGCGCCCATGTCCCAGGACAGGTTGGCCGACGCGATGGTCTGCTTGGTTTCGCCGCGCGGCTCCTTGCCGAGGATCGACGGCGAGCGCGTGCCGTACACGGTGCGCAGCGCGTAGTCGCCGTTAGGCAGCACGACGTCGTCGGACGTATAGCGCTGGTTGGCCGGAACCGACGGCGAAATACCTGGCAGCAGCTGGTTCGAGTCGTTGGTGCTGTCCGCGTACGACACCGAGAACACGGCATCGAACGTATCGCTACCGATGTAATGCAGTTTGACGCGGCCCGCCATATTCTCTTCCGCACCGACGTGCTGGCCGGTGACGACGTTGGTGACCTGTCCGCCTTTGCGGTTGGACTGCGCCGAGAATGATGCGGCCCAGCGGTCGCTCAGCTTGCCGCCCGCGCTCAGGCTGAATATGAATTGACCCCAGTTACCGACGCCGACTTTGCTGTCGAACCAGGCATTGTCGGCGTTAGGTGTGCGGGACACGAACTTGATCGCGCCGGCCAGCGTGTTGCGGCCGTACAGCGTGCCCTGCGGACCGCGCAGCACTTCGACGCGTTCGATGTCCGACAGGGTAATGTTGTTGCCGTTGAGTCGCGCGAGGTACACATCGTCGACATAGATGCCGAACGGCGATTCGGCCACGACCAGCGACGCGTCCTGCTGCAGCGAGCCGCGCAGCGAGGGCGAGATGTTGGTCGGCGACGTGATGTTGTTGCTCATGCGCAAACTGGGCACATAGCGCTGCAGGTCGCGCGATTCCGTGACCTGGCGCTGCTCCAGCGCGGTTTCACTCAATGCGGTCACTGAAATCGGAACGGTCTGAAGGTCCGCTTCCTTGCGCTCAGCCGTGACGGTGACTTCTTCCAGCACGCCATCGCCGCCCTTGCCCGATTGCGCCATGCCCATGCCCGGCAGCAAAGCCAGACCTGAAGCGAATGCCAACCAATTCTTGCGTTCCATTGCGTAAACCCCCGTTAAGTGTCCGAATGCGCGGCTGCGCCAGACCGGCGCGCAAACTACCCCAATCCGCGGCCGCCAAGGTTGCTAATCTGCCATATCTCCTCGGAGTGGTCATGATCTGTCGCGTGAATACAACAAACGTTAGAATAGTTACCCTGCAAGAGACCCGCACGTGACCCACCCTTCCGACAAATCCAGCGTCGACTTCGGCTACCAGAAAGTCCCCCCAGACGAGAAACAGCGCCGCGTCCGCGGCGTGTTCGATTCCGTAGCCGGCAATTACGACCTGATGAACGACCTCATGTCCGCAGGACTGCACCGGACCTGGAAGGCATTTACGCTGTCGCTGACGAATCTACGCCCCGGACAACTGGCATTGGATGTCGCCGGCGGCACGGGCGATCTCGCGCTTGGCATGAGCAAGCAGGTCGGCGAGCGCGGCCTGGTGGTGCTGTCCGACATCAACGCCGAAATGTTAGGCCGGGGACGCGATCGCCTGATCGACGCGGGCGTCGTGCGCGGCGTGGACTTCGTGCTGGCTAACGCCGAGAAGCTGCCGTTCGCGCCCGGCACTTTCGATTGCGTGACCATCGGTTTCGGTTTGCGCAACGTCACCGACAAGCCAGCGGCGCTGAGCGCCATGCAAAAAGTGCTGAAGCCCGGCGGGCAGTTGCTGGTGCTGGAATTTTCCAAGCCGGCCTCGCCGCTGCTGTCCAGGATTTATGATGGCTATTCGTTCGGGATCCTGCCGCGCCTCGGCAAGCTGGTGGCGCAGGACGAGGACTCGTACCGTTACCTCGCTGAATCCATCCGCATGCACCCCGACCAGGACACTTTGTTAGGTATGCTGCGCGCGGCGGGGCTCGAGGACTGCCGCTATCACAACCTGCTCGGCGGCATCGTCGCGGTGCACCGCGGCTATCGATACTGAGCGGCAAGCATGCTTACCGAAATGTTTGAAAATATGCTGAACCGCAACCTCGCCACCTCGCCGGCCGCGCGCGAGCTGTGCGTGGCGCTGCGCGGCCAGCGCCTGGCGATTTACGTCGAGGCGGTCGGTTACGACGTGGTGGTGGAATCGGTCGGCGATTCCCTGAAACTCACGCGGCCGGCGCCGGAAGAGTCGGCGGCACAGGTGCGCGGTACACCGCTCAGTTTGTTAGCACTGGCGGGCCCGGAACCGGAGAACGTGATCCGCCGCGGCGCGGTCCATATCGGCGGCGATGCCGAAATCGCACAGCAATACCAGAAACTGCTGCAGCTGCTGCGCCCGGATTTCGTGGAGGAATTGTCGCGACTGATCGGCGACGCGCCGGCGCATCGCCTGTCGGGTCTCGCGCAGGCTGCCGCCGGCTATGGCCGTCGCGTGGCCGAGACCGCGATGCAGAACACGGTCGAGTACCTCGCCTACGAAAAGGGCACGCTGGTACCGCGCGCGGAAGCCGAAGCATTGTTCCGCGATATCGAACAATTGCGCGACGATGCGGCACGAATCGCGTCCCGCCTGACGGAACTGGAATCGGCGCCGTGAAGATACGCGTTGCATTGCGGATGATGGAGATCCAGCGCGTGCTGGTCCGGCACGGCCTGGACGAATTCGTGCGCGAAACGCACCTGTGGCGGCCACTGCGCTTCATTTTCCTGCTGTCGCCCTGGACCTGGTTTGAACGCAGCAAGCAGGCGCCACGCAGCGTGCGCCTGCGCCTGGCCCTGGAGGAGCTCGGGCCGATATTCGTCAAGTTCGGCCAGGCGGTTTCGACGCGCCGCGACCTGCTGCCACTGGACATCGCCGACGAGCTGGCAAAGCTGCAGGACGCCGTGCCGCCGTTTCCGGGCGCGGAAGCGCGTGCGCTCATCGAGACCGCGTTAGGCGAGTCGGTCACGAAACTGTTTCGGGACTTCGACGAGGCGCCGCTGGCCGCGGCTTCGATTGCACAGGTGCATGCGGCGACCATGCTCGATGGCACCGATGTGGTGGTCAAGGTTTTGCGCCCCGGCATGCACGAAGTCATCACGCGCGACCTCGAGGTGATGCATGAACTGGCGCGCATCGCCTGGCACAACTCGGCGACCGCGCGCCGCCTGCGTGTCACTGAAATCGTGCGCGACTACGAGAAGACCATTCTCGATGAACTCGACCTGATGCGCGAAGCGGCCAATGCCTCGCAACTGCGCCGCAACTTTGCCGGCGATGATTCCTTGTACGTACCCGCGGTGTTCTGGGATCTGTGCCGGGTCAATGTCATGGTCATGGAACGGATCCGCGGCGTGCCGATCAGCGACATGGCGCGGCTGCGCGAACTGGGCGCCAACATTCCTCTGTTAGCAGAGAACGGCGTCAAGATCTTCTTCACGCAGGTCTTCCGCCACAATTTCTTCCACGCCGACATGCATCCCGGCAATATTTTCGTGCTGGTCGACGATCCGGCCCGGCCGCGCTACGCCGCCGTGGACTTCGGCATCGTCGGCACGCTGGATGCGCGCGACCAGCAATATCTCGCGGAAAATTTCCTCGCGGTTTTCGAGCGCGATTACCACCGGGTCGCGACGCTGCACCTGGAATCCGGCTGGGTGCCAGCTAACACGCGGGTCGATGAAATGGAGTCCGCGATTCGCACCGTGTGCGAGCCGATCTTCAACAAGCCACTGAAGGAGATATCCTTCGGGCAGATCCTGCTGCGGCTGTTCGCAATTTCGCGCCGCTTCAACATGGAAATACAGCCGCAACTGGTGCTGCTGCAGAAGACCCTGCTGAATGTCGAGGGACTGGGCCGCCAGCTATATGACGAGCTCGACATCTGGAAGACAGCGACGCCGATCCTGCGCGAGTGGATGCGCGATCGCGTCAGCGGCGCCACGGTCATCGAGAGCCTGCGTACGCAGCTGCCGGAAGTCCTGGACGCGGTGCGGGCCCTGCCACCGCTGCTGAAAGGCGCCGTGCAGCAGGCGCAGGACGGTACGCTGCGCCTGCGCGTCGAAGCCGCCAACATCGATTCCCTGGAGCAAACCATCCGCGACACCAACCGCCGGCGCGACGGCATCACCATTGCCGCGGCCCTGTTGTTAGGCGCGATTATCTGGCAGGCTGTCGGCGCGCAACCGGCATGGGCGGGCTGGGTGTTAGGCGCGCTGGGAGTCCTGCAGTTGATCCGCACCTGGTGGCGCAGTTGACGATCAAGTCCTAGCCGCCCGAGCGCCACTCCGCGCGCCAGAGCCGATTGAGTTCCGCCGCCACGGCCGGCGGCGGCGAACCCAGCACGATTGGGCGTCCCCTCGAAACACCGAGGCCATACAAAGCTTTGTTTTGCGCTGAATACAAGATCGCGAGACTATTGTCGTAGCAGTCATGCTCTTTGCAGGAGCCGAACAGCTGGTAGTCTTTGCCCGCCACTCGCACCGGCCTTGCTTCGTGCGACGGCCCGGTCAGCTGCGTCAGCCAACGCTCGGATGCCAACGGGCCTAACGTGGCGACATACAGGCCCTTGAACTGCCTGTCGCGCAGCATGTCGGAAGGGAAAACCATCACCGCAACGGGTGCGCCGGGCAGCGCGTTGCGATTGGGATCGCAATGACGAATGCGTACGCCAGTTACGCCCGGCCCCACGGCCGCAAGGGTCTTGGGCCCAGCGGCCACAACGGCGAACAATCCGTCCTTGTTATGGAACAGCGTGAATGACAGTGCATCCTTGCCCGGTACGGTGCCAGACAGAATGGCGCGGAAATCGGCGGGCGCAGGCCCAGCGCCCGCAAAGACCTTGCTAACACGTACGCTACCGGCAGTGACTTCCCTGGCGCCCCGCGCGATGACCA
>DAIQQI010000241.1:0-5153 GCA_036786925.1 Steroidobacteraceae bacterium | reverse complement strand
GGCGCGGATCTGTTAGCGGTCGAGCAGCGCCTGGGAGTGCGTATGGTGTATGGCGACTGGGTGCGCCAGGGCCTGAGCAATGCACACCTCGCCGCGGTAGCGACCTACAGTCGCTGTGTGCCCGGCCTGCTGCGCCTGTTTGCCGAGGCTGGCGGCGATTTCGAGCGCTTTTACACGCGCGCCGGGCAACTGGCGACAGTGAGTGTCGCCGCCCGGCACGCCGCAGTCTGTTAGCGCAGCGTAATCAGCAGGTCTTCGCGGCCACGGCGCACCCGCAGCACGACGACCGACGCATTGGCCGCGGCCTGGCGCAGCTTCTTGACGTTGTCGATGAGCGTGCGATTCGCCTGCACGATGATGTCGCCAACCCGCAGTCCGGTGCCCGCCGCCTTGCTGCCGGGCGCTACGGTGCGCACCGTGACGCCGCCGTTGTTAGGGGCGTCGCCCAGTGCCGCGCCTTCCAGCGCCGGATGCGGTGGTTTGGCGTCCTCGGGCGACGGCGCGTCCGACAGTCCTTCGGCGGCCGGCGCTGACGCGGTCGTGCTCTCGCCGATTGCCGCCGTCACGCGCTGGGTCTTGCCATCGCGCAGCAGTTCAATGGCCACGTTGTCGCCGACCCGCAGCAGGCCGATGGCGTTGCGCAGTTCCGTATGGGTCTTGAGCGACTTGCCGTTCAGCGATGTGATGACGTCGCCGGCGCGGATGCCGGCCTTCTCGGCGGCCGAGCCGTTGACCACCTGCTGTACCAGCGCGCCGCCGGCGGCCGGCAGGCCGAGCGCCTGGGCGATGGCCGGCGTAACGGCCGCGGTCGTGACACCTAACACACCGCGGCGCACGCTGCCGAATCTGACCAGCTGATCGACGATGCCGCGCGCGAGGCTGGTCGGAATGGCGAAACCAATGCCGATGTTGCCGCCGGTGCGCGACAGGATGGCGCTGTTGATGCCGACCAGCTCGCCGCGCAGGTTCACCAGCGCACCGCCGGAGTTGCCCGGATTGATCGACGCATCGGTCTGGATGAAATCTTCGTACGTGCCCTGCTCGGGGCTGACGCCGGTGCGGCCGAGCGCGCTGACGATGCCGGAGGTGACGGTGTGCTGCAGGCCAAAGGGATTGCCGATCGCGACGACAAAATCGCCTACTTCCAGGCGCGCCGAATCGCCTAACGCAATTTGCGTGAGCTTGTCCGCCGGCACCTTGACAACCGCGATATCGGAACGCGCGTCGCTGCCGACCACGGTGGCCTTCAGCTCGCGGCCATCCTGCAGCACCACGGTGATCTCGCGCGCGTTCTCGACCACATGCGCATTGGTGATGATGTGCCCGAGCCTGGCGTCGACAATGACGCCGGATCCCGCGCTTTCAAATTCGCGTTCGCTCGGCTGGCCGCCGTCCGGGCCAAAGAAACGGCGAAAGAACGGATCGTCAAACAGCGGATTGCGCTGCCCGGATTCACGCACCACGCCTTTGACGCCGATGCTGACCACCGCCGGCGCGACGCGTTTGATCATCGGCGCGAGCGACGGCAGCGGCGCACCGTCGACCACGGCGGGCATGGCCGCCTGCTGTGCGAGCGCCACCGGAGCGTAGACGCCGGCAACGCACAGGCAGAGCAGCAGGCCTGACCAGAGACGCGAGCGATAGTTGATGTTCATGCTTCCATTCTAACGAACGACAGCGCCGCCGCGTAAAAGAGCGGCGGCGATGGCGCGGCCCGGGCGGGCAAGGGGGGGGCAAACCCGCCGGGCCTTTTCAGGTTCGGGGTGCATCAGAGGCACCCCCGGCCTTTGGTGTCAGGCCGCTGCCACCTGAATTCGTCGTGGCTGCACCTTGGCCTGGCGGCCCACGGAGACTTCCAGAACCCCATGGCTGGACTGAGCCTCGATCGCGTCCGCGTTGGCGTCTTCAGGCAGCGTGAAGCTGCGCTGGTAGGTCCATGCCGTTTCGGCGTCGCCTGCGCCCTTGGCGGCAGGTTGCGCCCAGGACTTGCGCGTGGCCTTTATTGTTAGCACGCCATCCTCGGCCGTGATTTCGATGTCCTGCGGCTGCACGCCCGGCAGGTCGGCTCGCAGCTGGTAGCGATCCGGCAATTCGCGGCTTTCTGCGCGGGGAATCAACGCCACCGGCGCGCGCTCGCCAACCGCCTCATCCAGTTCGCGATGCAGACGACCTACCAGGGACCAGGGTTGATAACGTAGCAAAGTCATGAAGTTCATCCTCCAGTTGATTTAAGACCTAACAAACCACGTCAGGACCGTATGAACCCGATCTGGGGCCCGCCTAGCGGGTTTCAAGGCCCGGCGTCAAGGCTTTCGCTGTGAATAAGGCTGTGGATGAAGTGTTGGCAGAACCTGAACACAAGATATTGGGGTCGAGCCTTTCTGCAGTGCCGCATGGCATGAAAAATATTCTTGGGTAAAACTCCGCAGGAAATGCTCTAAGTGATTGAAAACAAATGATAAAAAAAACGGAAATATGTTATGTGCTGCGCCTTGACGCATTTTTCCATCGGTCATAGTCTTGCTCCCCGACCACAACATCTTGTGTCGTGCAATGCGAAACAGGGTGCTGCGGATTCGGGGGAGGAAGCAGGGAAATAGCAGTCGTCTGACAGCGGCTGCCTCAGGTATCTAACGTCGTTAGGTGCTTGCCACCACGGAAGGGGTAAGGCAAGCGCTGTGCGGATACCTTTCTCTGCAACCAGGCCGTCGGGGTGGATGTTTCGCGAGTACAGCATGAATTCAGTCGTCAAGCCGGTCGTCAAGCCAGATCCCAAGGATGTCAATGCGATTCCGTTTCAGGAGGCGTCGCTCGACATCTGGGACAAGAAATATCGCCTGGTGTCGAAGAGCGGGGTGCCGATCGACAAGACCATGGACGAAACCTACCAGCGCGTCGCGCGGGCGCTGGCCGATGTCGAGCACCCGCCGGTGCGCGAGCATTGGAACGAGCGTTTTCTGTGGGCGCTGCGCCGTGGAGCAATCCCGGCGGGCCGCGTCACCTCCAACGCCGGAGCGCTGGAGCACAAGCCCTCCACCTCCACGATCAACTGCACCGTGTCCGGCACGATCCGCGACTCGATGGACGACATCCTCGGCAAGGTGCACGAGGCCGGGCTCACGCTGAAAGCGGGCTGCGGCATTGGCTACGAATTCTCGACGCTGCGGCCGCGCGGCGCCTATGTGTCCGGCGCGGGCGCCTACACGTCGGGCCCGCTGTCGTTCATGGATATCTACGACAAGATGTGTTTTACCGTGTCGTCCGCTGGCGGTCGCCGGGGCGCGCAGATGGGCACGTTCGATGTCGGGCACCCGGACGCGATGGAGTTTGTCCGCGCCAAGCGCGAGAACGGCCGCCTGCGGCAGTTCAACCTGTCCCTGCTGGTCACCGATGAATTCATGCAGGCGGTGCGCGAAGATCGTGACTGGCAGCTGGCCTTCCCGGTATCGCAGAAGGAACTGGAAACCGAGCAGCCGGATCTCACCGATGCGAAGAAATACGTCTGGCGTGAATGGCCGCACAGCACCGGCTATGTCGTCAGCGACACGGGCCTGGTTGCCTGCCGCATCTACAAGTCGGTGCCGGCGCGGCGTATGTGGGACGTCATCATGTCGTCCACCTACGATTTCGCGGAGCCCGGCTTCATCCTCATCGACCGGGTCAATGAGATGAACAACAACTGGTGGTGCGAGAACATCCGCGCCACCAACCCCTGCGGCGAACAACCGCTGCCGCCGTACGGTTCCTGCCTGCTGGGTTCGGTGAACCTGACGCGCTTCGTGCGCAACCCGTTCACGGAATTCGCGGAATTCGACTGGGACGAATACCGCGAGGTGGTGCGGGTGTTCACGCGCATGCTCGACAACGTGGTCGAGGTCAACGGCCTGCCGCTGGAGCAGCAACGCAACGAAATCATGCGCAAGCGCCGCCACGGCATGGGCTTTCTCGGACTCGGCAGCACCATGACCTTGTTAGGCATGAAATACGGCTCGCCCGAGGCAGTGCGCTTCGCCGAGGACGTGTCGCGCGAAATGGCGGTCGCGGGCTGGGAAGCGGGCCTGGACCTGGCGCGCGAAAAAGGCCCGGCGCCGATCATGAACGAGGAATTCACGGTCACGGGCGAGATGCTGCGCAAGCGCCCGGAAATGGTGCGCGACGGCTGGAAAGTCGGCAGCAGGATCCCGGGCCGGTTGCTGCATGCGCGCTATTCGCGCTACATGCAGCGCGTGGCCGAGGTGGCGCCGGCGCTGGTCGAGCAGCTTGCACAGGTCGGTGCGCGCTTCACGCATCACAGCTCGATTGCTCCGACGGGCACGATCTCGCTGTCCCTGGCTAACAACGCCTCGAATGGCATCGAGCCGTCGTTCGCGCATCACTATTTCCGCAACGTGATCCGCGAAGGCAAGAAGTCCAAGGAAAAGGTCGACGTGTTCTCGTTCGAGCTGCTGGCTTATCGGGAACTGGTGAATCCGCGCGCGATGCCGGGTTCCGACAAGGCCGACGAAAAGCTGCCGGAGTACTTCACCTCCGCCGATGCGATCACGCCGCGTGAGCACGTCGACATCCAGGCGGCGGCACAGAAATGGGTCGATTCGTCGATTTCCAAGACCGCTAACGTGCCGACCGATTTCAAGTACGACGAATTCAAGGACATCTACCTGTACGCGCACGAGCAGGGCCTCAAGGGCTGCACCACCTTCCGTTTCAATCCGGAAGCCTTCCAGGGCGTGCTGGTCAAGGAAGAGGACCTCAAGAACACGACCTATGTGTTCACGCTGGACGACGGCACCGAGGTTGCGGTGCGGGGCGATGAAGAAATCGAGTACGACGGCGAGATGCACTCGGCCGCCAATTTGTACGACGCCTTGAAAGAAGGCTATTACGGGAAGTTCTGACCATGTCTGCGACACGTATCGACAAGAAAATCACCAAATACCGGGTACAGAAGCCGAGCGACGGCCATGGCGACAAGTCGTCCGGCGCCCTGGAAACGCGCGGCAAGGACGGCCGCATGGCCAAGGTCATCCGGCTGACCGAGGAAGTGCAGCGTCCTGAGATGCTGATCGGTTCGACCTACAAGATCAAAACACCGGTGTCCGATCACGCGATGTACGTGACCATCAACGACATCGTGCTGAACGAGGGCACCGAGC
>DAIQQI010000240.1:4160-5154 GCA_036786925.1 Steroidobacteraceae bacterium | reverse complement strand
GATCATTACAAATGGCGCGGAATGCGAACCAATGGAGTTGACGAAAAATATTGTTGAACCATCACTACTCGATATGTTGACGTCAAGACCAACTGTTGTTGTGTAAGATGAAGTATTCGTCCATCCTGCTGCTGAATTAGCTGATCCTGCTGCTGGCCAGCATGGGCAGCTACGTGCCCGCCACGGCCTGTCGCCTTGGCCCCATAGACGCCATTCACACACGCATTGGCGCGGCAGACGATTTGGCCAACGCCCAGTCCACCTTCATGCTGGAGATGACCGAGGCCGCCGCCATCCTGCACGCGGCCACCGAGCACAGCCTGGTGCTGATGGACGAAATCGGCCGCGGCACCAGCACCTTCGACGGCCTGGCGCTGGCCTGGGCGACCGCGCGGCATATCGCCGTCAGCCTGCGCTCGTTCACACTGTTCGCGACCCATTACTTTGAACTGACGGCGATGAGCCAGGACCTGGACAGCGTCGCCAACGTGCACCTCGATGCGGCGGAACACAAAGACGGCATCGTTTTCCTGCATGCGGTGCGCCCGGGTCCCGCGAACCGCAGCTATGGCCTCGCGGTCGCGCAGCTCGCCGGCGTGCCGCGCGACGTCATTGCCAGGGCGCGCGGCTATCTGAACCTGCTGGAGTCGGGCCGTGCGCCCGCGGCAGGCAACGGCCGGCAGACCGAGCTGCCATTGTTTGCAAGCGAGCCGCGCTCCGCGGCACCGCCGATCGATGAAGCGGCTAACAAACTCAAGCTGGAAGTGCAGGATCTGGATCCGGACACGCTGACGCCGCGCCAGGCGCTGGACGCGCTGTACCGGCTCAGGAAACTCGCCGACAGCTGAACGCCGTCACAGCCCGAAGCGCCCGTCGCGCAGAAACAGCGCCGTCTGGTGCGCGACGGCGCGCGACACCAGCATGCCGAAATGGCTCACCGGCAGCGTCAGGCGGTCAGCGGCGCCGGCAATCGCGGTCTCGCGCAGCGCGACGG
>DAIQQI010000240.1:0-4150 GCA_036786925.1 Steroidobacteraceae bacterium | reverse complement strand
GGTTCGTCAAACTGCGCGAAAAACCGCCCGAGGCCCATGGAGCGGGTCCCGGCGATCACGCCGAGCGGCCGGTCGGCGTGCGTCCACTCGCGCAGCGCGCCGCCCTGCCGGCCGAGCACCTCCTCGCGCAGGAACGGCCCGACCAGGCGCTGCCCCGGCGGAAAACGCGCGGTGAATTGCTCGGCGCTGAGACTGCCGGCGGTCGGCGAACCTAACAGCACGACCCGTCCGGGCGGCTGCTCTGGATGATGCGCGAACAGTTGCAGCACCGCGAGACCGCCCAGGCTGTGGCCGACCAGATGCAATGCCTGTGGCGCGCGATCGCGAATCCGGTCCTGCAGCCGGCCGGCCACCACGCCCGGGGACTCGCTGGTGGTGCGCCAGGCGAACAGCTCGGCGGTCGCGCCCAGCTGCTGCGCGACCCGGCGCCTGAGCA
The DNA here is from genome assembly GCA_036786925.1 of Steroidobacteraceae bacterium. Classification (GTDB taxonomy): domain Bacteria; phylum Pseudomonadota; class Gammaproteobacteria; order Steroidobacterales; family Steroidobacteraceae; genus UBA964. Next base: position 3,714 of record DAIQQI010000240.1, on the reverse strand, counting down.
GCGCGGATTCCGGCCCCGGCATCCACAGGCCGTGCACGAACAGGACCAGCGTGCCCGTCATGGATGGCTCAGCGCTCGACCAGGTGCACCGACGCCTGCTGCTCCTGCTCGCCTTGCCGAAAGGTCGCCTGCACGGTGTCGCCGGGCTTGAAGGATTTCAGCGCATCCGAGAACTGGGTGAGATTCGTGATCGGCTTGCCGTTCAGAGCTAACAACACGGCGCCGGCCTGCATTCCCGCCAGCGCCGCGGGTGATCCGGGCGTCACCGACTCGGCGCGTACGCCCGCTCCGCTATAGGCATAGTCCGGGACCAGGCCGAAAGACACGCGGCGTGCGCCACCTTCGCCGGGCGAGGCGCCTGCAGTGGGATTTCCGGCAGTTGCGCCCGGGGCGGCAATCGTGACTGTCAGCGGCGTGGGCCGCTCGGCGAGATAGCTGACAATTTCGCGCGCGACCATCGCGACTTTCACCAGCCCGGCGCTGTCGACCTTGTCGGCGGTATCGGTCGGCCGGTGATAGTCGAGGTTGGCGCCACTGAAGATCTGCACGCCGGGAATGCCCTTGGCAATGAAGCTCTGCTGATCCGACGACTCGCCATTGCCGGCGATGCTGCGCAGGCTGACGCCGGTCTCAAATCCGACGCCCTGCACGATCGGCGCCCACTCGCGCGCCGTGCCGGTGGCTAACACGCTGAGCGGATTGCTGCCGAGGTGCCCGACGGTGTCCAGGTTGACGACCGCGCGCAGGCCGCTCAGCGGTAGCGGCAACGGATGCTGCACAAACCAGCGCGAGCCCTGCAGGCGCGCTTCTTCGGCGGAGAACCCGATGAAGACAATCGTGCGCTGCGGCGCGCCGGCGGCCGCGATGACGCGCGCCAACTCCAGCATCACGGCGGTGCCGCTGGCGTTGTCGTCCGCGCCGGGATGGATCTGCCCGAGTTCGCTGACGCGCACGCCGGGTCCATCGCGGCCGAGGTGATCGTAGTGCGCGCTGACAACCAGCCACTGGCCCTCGAAGGCCGGATTCGAGCCGCGCAGCATGCCAATGACATTGCGCGCGGTCGTGCCGGGTTTGACTGGCGCCGATGCTGTCGAGCCGCTGGCCGCCGGCACCGACTCCACCGGAAATTCCTGGAACCAGCCGCCGTTCTCGCCCGCAGGCGTCAGGCCCGCGGCGCGCATCTCATCCGCCAACCAGTTGCCGGCCTGCTGCAGACCGGCCGAGCCCAGGCCCCGGCCCTCGCGCTCCGGCGCCGCGAGCCACTGCACGCGAGCTGACATGGCGCGCTCATCAAATGCGGCCGGCAACTCAGCAAGCGCCTTGCGCGCCGGCGGCGGCAGCATCTTCAGCGGCGTGGTACGCGCGCCCGCCGGCCGCAGATCGACCCGCAGCGGCGAGTCGCTGGCCGTCCATTCTCCCTTCAGTTTGTTAGCTGGTTCGTCGCCCGCGAAACTCAGCCAGGAGTACTTGCCGTAGTGCGGCAACTTGCGTGCGAGGCCGGGCGCTGCGGCCAGCGGATCGACCGCGATCCACGCGGCCGCATGCGCGTTGTTAGCCGGATTGCGGCGCACGACGACGACGGAGTTGCCGGCGTAGTCGGCACGCTCCGCGCCCAGCTGCACGCCACTGCTGTCGCGCGCAAAGCCGAGCGCCGGATCATCGCCGAATATCTGCGGCAGCCAGCGATTGTCGCGGCCGAAAATCCACAGCGACACGTCCCTGGGCAGTTGCTTGAGGTCCTTATCGCTGGTGACGGTGACCCTGGTCACCGGGCTCTTCCAGGCATCCAGCATTGCGAGGTAGGCGGCGCGCTGCGCCGACGTTGCGCTCGCGGGCAGCACCGCGACTATGGCCTTGTCGCCAAACACCTGACCTAACGATGGCGCGGTCTCGCGCTGATCCAGCAGGCGGAACAGGTCGAACTCCGGATCCACCTGCAGCGCCAGCGGCTCCGCCGCGAGCGGTATTTCAAACGTTCGGTCGCGCGCGCTCATGTCGATGCGCTGGTCGATGAAGCCGGTGGCGGTCTGGATGCGCAGCGGCACGGCCAGCGCATACGGCACCGCCTTCTGCTGCTGTCGCAGGCGGCCGCTGACGATCCAGCCGGCACCGTCACGCCGCACTTTGGCATCAAGCAACCGCAGGTCCGGCGCGCCGGTGCGCGCGACCCACTGCTCGAACATGGCCTGCAGTTTCGCGGTGCTGGTGACCTCGTGCGCGCGCCGCAAATCATCAAACGACGCGCGCGTGCCACGCTGCTCGCGATAGAAGCGCTGCAGGCCGCGTCGATAAGCGTCATCGCCGACCTGCTGCCGGACCATGTGAAACAGCATCAACGCCTTGCCATAGCCGACCGCTTCGGTTGACGGGCTGTGCCGCGAGCGGAATTCGGTCAGCGGAAAATCGTGCGCCTCGCCGACGAAGTCGCGGTACTTCTTCAGCGTGTCGCGCCGGTACTCGGCGCCCTGCCCGGCCTGCTCCTTGAGCAGGTGGTCGGCGAGATACGCCGTCAGGCCCTCGCACCAGTTGCCGCTGGCGTAATCGACGAACACCGAGTTGCCCCACCAGTTGTGCAGGATCTCATGTGGATACGACGAGGTGATGATGAACGGGAAGCGTATGATCTGCGGGCCTAACAACGTAAACGACGGCATGCCGTAGCCGGTTTCCCAGAAGTTCTCGACCAGCGCGAACTTGCCGTAAGGATAGGCGCCGATCAGCGTGCGATACATCTCGAGGTAACGCGAAGTCGCCTCCAGGTATTTCGCGGCCAGCGCCGCGTCCGCCTCGTGCAGGTACACCTGCGCCTCGACCGCGCCGGCGGAGCGCAGGTAGCGCTGCAGCGGCCCGCCCACCAGATGCAGCTCATCGATCGCGTCCTTCGACACCCAGTGCGCCGCGCCGCTGGCGTCGCGCGCGGTACCCGCGCCTGGGCTGACCAGCATCCAGCCCTCGGGTGCGCGCGCCGTGACATCGAAGGTGAACAGGGTGTCGCCGAGCCAGGGGTACCACAGCGAACTGCCGGCCAGGTAGACGCCTTTCGGCCCCAGCGTACCCGCGGTCTCGCTGAAGCCGCGCGCGTATTCCTGTTCCGGCGTGTCGAAGCCAAAATCCATCCGGCCGCGGTAGCGCAGGGCCAGTGTGCGTTCGCCGGCGGGCAGCTGCACCTGCCAGCGTCGCGCGCGCCCGCTGCCTGACAACGCGGCACTCGATCCGTTGATGCCGGTGAAGCCGGCGCCGGCGCCTTTGGCAGGCAGCTCACGCACCGCGGGTTGCGACGATTCAATCGCCAGTGGCGCCGCCAGCAGGAACTCAATGCGCGTGCCCGCGGCGCTGGCCGGGAATTCCAGCGTCACGTCGGCGCTGAGTTCATGGGTGTCGGGCGCGAGCGTCGCATTGATCTGATAACGCGGCAGGCTTGCGGTGTCTATTCGCTCAGTTGGGCGCTCGGCCGGGCGCGCGGGCGGCGCCTGTGCACTCGCGGTGAGCACAGCTGAGCAGGTCAGCAGCAAGGCTGCTGCAAACGGCAGGATGCGACGCATAGAGACCTCTTAGTCTTGGCGACGGAACGGCAGCGGCAACGTCTGCGTCGCTCCGTCCCGTTCAATCGACAGCTGCGCAACATCGCCCCAGCGATAGTTGCCAGTCTGTTTCTGCAGGGTGGCGCTCGAATCGATCGCGACGCCGTCCAGGCTGCGCAGGATGTCGCCGACC
>DAIQQI010000239.1:0-5158 GCA_036786925.1 Steroidobacteraceae bacterium | reverse complement strand
CCTCAACGTTCACGACTACCGCATCGTCGGCCAGCCAACCCGCAGCGTCGATGTGCCGAAGATCGTCAGCGGCGAGCCGCTCTACGCGATGGACGTGCGCCTGCCGGGCATGAAATATGCGGCGATTGCCCGCGGTCCGGCGCTGCGCTCCAAACCGATGAGCGGCAACTTTGATGAGGTGCGCCGCCTGCCCGGCGTACTGGATGTGTTCGCAATCGACGGCCAGGGCGCCGGACCTGCGGAGGCGGTGCCCTTCGTGGCGGTCATAGCATCCTCCACCTGGGCCGCGTTTCGCGCCAGGCGCGCGCTGAAAATCGACTGGGATACCAGCAGCGCGTCCCGCGACAGCTGGTCCGGGGCATTGGCCGAGGCGAAGAAAATCGCCGCGCAACCGGGCGCACAGTCCTTGCGGGAGAGTGGCGACACGAAAGCCGCGCTTGCCGCAGCTAACAAAAAGGTCGAGGCGTTCTACTCCTACCCGTTCCTCGCGCACGCCACGATGGAACCACAGGTCACGACCGCCTGGTATCGCGACGGCCAGATCGATCTGTGGGCGCCGGCGCAGACCGTCGACTCATCGCGGCCGTCCATTTCCCGTCTGTTAGGTCTGCCGCTCGACAAGGTGGCCGTGCACCTGCCGCGCCTCGGTGGTGGTTTCGGCCGCCGCCTGATGTATGACTTCATGACCGAAGCGGCGTTGATCGCGCGCAGGGTCGACAGCCCGGTGAAGCTGGTGTGGACGCGCGAAGATGACCTGCAATACGACTACTATCGCGTCGGCGGCTTCCATGGTTTCAAGGCCGCCATCGATAAGCAGGGCCAGCTGAGCGCCTGGCAACAGCATTTCATCAGTTTTACCAGTGACGGCAAGGCCCCGGTCTCGGGCGGCAATATTGATCCCGCCGATTTTCCGATGAATGTGGTGGCTAACGCCCTGGTCAGCCAGACCCTGCTGCCGCTCGCGACCCGCACCGGGCCGTGGCGCGCACCGCGATCCAACGGCATCGCCTTCGCGGCGCAGTGTTTTCTGCACGAAGTCGCGGTGGCTGCGAAACGCGACCATGTCGAACTGCTGGTGGAACTGTTTACCAAAATGCCGAAACCCGCGGCCAACCAACCCGGGCTGAATCCCGAGCGCGCCATCCGCGTCATCAAACTCGCGGCGGAAAAAGCCGGCTGGGGCCAGAAATTACGTGGCGGTCGCGGCCTGGGCCTGGCTTTCTATTATTCGCACGCCGGTCATTTCGCCGAGGTCGTCGACGTGACGGTCGACAAGCGCAGGAATCTCAAGGTCAATCGCGTGACCGTCGCCGGCGATATCGGGCTGGTCGTGAATCCGCTCAATGCCGAGCATCAGGTCGCTGGATCCGTGACCGATGGGCTCAGCGCCGCGCTCGGGCAACGCATCACCGTCGAGAACGGCGCTGTGCAGCAAAGCAATTTTCATGACTACCCGCTGCTGCGCATGCCGGCGGCACCGCCGGTCAGCATTCACTGGGTTGACAGTGGCTACTCGCCCACCGGCGTCGGTGAACCCGCATTACCGCCGCTGGCGCCGGCGCTGTGCAATGCGATTTTCGCAGCGATCGGCATCCGCGTGCGCGACCTGCCGTTGACGCTGTCAGGCTTCTCGGCCTGACGGACTGGGTCCCGGCGCAACGAAAAACTAACGCCGCTGGCCAGATTTCAGGCGGGCAAGCAATATTCTGGCGCCCGCCTCGATCTGATCCATCATCAGCGCAAAGCCATCATCGCCACCGTAGTAGGGATCCGGAACCTCAGCATCGCCCAGAAACAATTCCAGGCGCGCGGTGCTGTCCGCCGGGTTGCGTTGCTGCAACTGCGCGAGATTGTCACGGTCCATCGCCAGGATCAGCGCGCACTCGCGAAAATCCTGCGCGGTGATTTCCCGGCAACGGTGCGCCGTCAGGTCGTATCCACGGGTTGCGCAGGCCGCGATCGAGCGTGGATCGGCGCTGTCGCCCGCGTGCTTGTCCTTGAGGCCCGCCGAACCAAAGCTGAGCGCCTGCCCTGCCGCCGATACCCGGTACATCTGGCGCAGCACACATTCCGCTACCGGCGAACGGCAATAATTGCCGGCATCCACGATCAATATCTTCATGGCCTCACTTGTTAGCTTCACTTGTTAAGTTGTTCACATCGCGCCACCGCCCGGTCGACGCGGTCGAGCCAGCTTGAGCCGTAGCGCTCGACATACCAGCCACGCAGCGGCGCGGTCGCGGCGCGAAACTCGGCGCGCTGCTGGTCAGTCGCATAATCTGCGGTACCGCCTTTGCCGACAAACTCCTGCAGTGCCGGCGCCTCGCGTTCCTTGGCCGCCTTGCGGGTTGCAATTGCCAGCGCGCGTGCACTCTCAGTCACCGCAGCACGAATATCCTCCGGCAGCTTTTCCCAGGCGGGCTGGGAGAACCACCAGATCGAGGCCATGTAACTGTGACGATCCATGAACACGTGGCGAATGTGCTCATCAAACCTCATGCCCATGATGTCCTGGATGCTGTTCTTGGTTCCGGCCAGCATGCCCGCACCCAGCGCGGTGTAGATTTCCGAAAACGGCAGCGCCATCGGGCTGGCACCCAGTTCGCGCACCATCTGTTGTTCCAGCGCCGACGGCAGGGTGCGGATGCGCAGGCCCTTGAGATCGCCCACCGACGTGATGCGCTTCTGTGTGGTCGCAAAGCTGCGCCAGCCGCCGGTATTACCGACCACCAGCAACCGCAGCCCGAGACCTTTCTGCAGAATATCCTGCCCCATCGCGCCCGGGACCTCGCCGTCCAGCACGCACTCGGCGATCGCGTCGTCGCGGAAAAGGTACGGAAGATCGAACACCTGCGCGGCGCCGTACAGGCCGGCGAGCCCGCCGATGGTGGTCTGGTGCATGTCGAGCACGCCGCTCTGCAGCGACTCGATGCATTCGCGTTCGTTGCCGCAAAACTGCCCCGACGGATAGATCTGCACCTCGACGCGCCCGCCGGTCAGCTCGCGCATCCTGTCGCGAAACGCGACCGCGCCGATGTAATCCTCATCATCCTGGGACGCGAGGAACGCGATGCGAATGGTGTATTCGGCCTGCTTGGCGCTGGAGCTGATGATGCCCGCAATGCAGCCGGCGACGATGACCGCGAGCACGATACGCATCCAAGTCTGACTATTCATGCAGGCTTTATATCAGACCTAACAAACGAGGCACCGCGAGCGTCAGGACCGGGAAATAGGTGATCAGCATGATCACCAGGAACTCGACCGCCAGGAACGGCAGGATCGCCTTGACGATATTCTCGACCCGCTCGCCGGATACCGACGACGCCACGAACAGCACCAGTCCCATCGGCGGCGTGGCCAGTCCCACCGTGAGGTTCACGCACATGATCAGCGCAAAATGCACCGGGTCCACGCCGATACTGGTGAAGATCGGCGCCAGGATCGGCCCCAGTATCAGGATCGCGGGCCCCGCATCCAGAAACATCCCGACCAGGAACAGCAGCAGATTGACCAGCAGCAGCAGCAGTAGAACGTTGTCCGTCAGCGACACCATGCGCTGCGCGATCGCGCTGGCCATACCCGACACCGTGACCAGCCAGCCCAGGGTCACGGCGGCGCCGACCAGCAGCAGGATGACGCCCGACTGCTGCACCGTGGCGACAAAGATACGGCGCAGCTCGACATTGTCGATGGATCGCAGCACGAAGCGCGTAACGATAAGCGCATAGCCAACCGCGACGGCCGCTGCCTCGGTTGCGGTGAACAATCCGGACAGCATGCCGCCTAACAATACGATCGGCATCAGCAGCGCCAGGTAGGCGCCGCGCAGCGACTGGCCGCGTTCCTGCCAGGTGGCCTTCGTGAGTGACACCGGCAGCTTGTAGCGGGTCGCGAGCAGCCGCGTGGTCAGCATCAGGCCGATGCCGATCATTACACCCGGCACGATGCCGGCGGCAAACAGCGCGCCGATGGAAACGTTCATCACGAAGCCGTACAGCACCATGATGCCGGACGGTGGAATGATGGGACCAATTACCGCAGCCGCTGCAGTCACCGCGGCAGCGAACGGACGCGTATAGCCGGCGCGGACCATCGATGGAACCATCATCTTGCCGATCGCCGAGGCATCCGCAACCGCCGAACCGGAGATTCCGGCGAACAGCATCGACGACAGGATATTGACCTGCGCCAGGCCGCCACGCAGATGCCCGACCAGCGACTGCGCAAAGCGCACGATGGCGGCCGTGATGCCGCCGGAGTTCATCAGCTCGCCGGCGAGGATGAAGAACGGCACGGCTAACAGCGGAAAGCTGTCGATGCCGTTGTAGAACCGGGCCAGCAATGCGGCGAAATACCGGGTCTCGCCATCCAGCACCAGCGACAGCCCCGGTCCGATCAGCAGTGCAAACACCACCGGGGCGCCGAGCGCCAGCAGCAAGACAAAGAACCAGAAGAACGCAATCGACATGTCAGTCAGCGCTCCCGTGGATAATCGGCACAACTCCCGACAGCATCAAATCGAACTGCCTCGTCAGCAATGCTCGCGCGAGACGCAGCGACATTTCGAGCGCGACCAGGATCAGCGCGCTCAGGACCACGGGCACGATCGCATACACCCAGACCATCTGGATCGGCACCGTGGCCGCCGTGATCGACAGGCCGCGCATGACAAGCGCACGGCTTTCGATCAGCAGCATCACGCAGATCCAGCCCACCAGCAGGTTGACCAGCAACGCAGTCCAATAGAGCCAGCGCGGCGGCAGCGCCTCGGCGAAAGCGCTGATCGCGACATGGCTGCCACTACGGTAACCGATCGGCGCCGTGAGCAGCACCGACCACACCAGCGACATGCGTGCGATGTCCTCGCCCCAGTCAAGCGTGAAGTTGAAGATCGCCCGCGACAGGATCTGCGCCAGCGCCACCGCCAGCATGATGGCTAACAGGCAGGCCGCAAACGAACGCCCCCATCTTGCGATGGGGGCGTTGATGGTCGCGAGCCAGTGGATCGCCTTGTCGATCGGCCGAAGCACGATCGCAGTGTCGTCTATTTCGCGCCGAAGTTGAACCGCGCCTGGATGCCGAAATAGCGGTCCGCGTCACGCGGGATCTGCAGCCGCGGCGCGCCGCCCGGCCCGCCGCCGGTACGCAGCACCGA
>DAIQQI010000026.1:15399-16830 GCA_036786925.1 Steroidobacteraceae bacterium | reverse complement strand
TGACCATCAACGACATCGTGCTGAACGAGGGCACCGAGCACGAGCAGCGCCGGCCGTTCGAGGTGTTCATCAATTCCAAGAACCTCGATCATTTCCAGTGGATCGTCGCGCTGACGCGCATCATTTCGGCCGTGTTCCGCAAGGGCGGCGACGTGACTTTCCTGGTGGAAGAGTTGAAAGCGGTGTTCGATCCGCGCGGCGGCTACTGGCAACCCGGCGGCAAGTTCATGCCATCGATCATTGCCGAGCTCGGCCACGTCATCGAAAAGCACCTGCAGTTCATTGGCCTGATTCGCAAGACCGAGCTGGACGAGCACCAGAAGAAAATGGTCGAGGAAAAGCGCGCGGAATTTGAAGCGCGCAGCAAGCAGGCCGACGCATTCTCAAAATCTCATTTTCCGGAAGGCGCGCAGCTGTGTTCCAAGTGCAACACCGCCGCGCTCGTCCTGATGGACGGGTGCATGACCTGTCTCAACTGTGGTGATTCCAAGTGTGGCTGAGCGCGCGTTGCTAACATCCCCGATCACGCGCCCACTCCGGGCTTGGCTCGGTTTCCTGCCCTGACGGGATTGGCGCGTACTTCAAGGCGACCGCAAGGTCGCCTTTTTTTTATCACCCCAAAAAAGAAGCCCCGCTTGTGGCGGGGCAGTGGTCGCTTGCTTGTGTGTGGAGGAGTGAAACTCTTTCTTGTTCTTGTACTCGTTACAAAGCAAGTGCCATGCCAGTTGCGTGTTTTGTGCATTAAGTCAACTCGTGGAAATACAATTGCCTGTACTTTCCGCGACTTGCATCCTCAGCTACATTAAGTCAAAGCAAGGCCTCCGGAGCAAAGTGTCAAGTTTTCCGACAAAAAAGCCGCCATTGACGGCGCTTTTTGCGAGTGCAGTGGCGCTGCTCACGCGCCGACAGCGCCGCAATCTGCGCGTCCTGGTGTGCATCAGTTTTACTTTGTTAGCTGGCCCGGCGCTGGCCGCGCCCGCGGACTTTCCGGAGCCGCTCGAATTGCAGCGCGACGTCGGTTTCTGGATGCGGGTGTACACCGAGATCACGACTGAGCAGGGTTTCCTGCACGACGAACAGAACCTCGGCGTTGTCTACGGCAAGATCGAGATTCCTTCCAAGCTCAGCGGCGCAGCACGCCAGGCCGTGATCGACGACGCCCGCGATGTTTACGTCAGCCAGTTGCGCGGCCTGGCCGGCAAATGGCGCATCGCTGAAGCACTCGCGGCGCAGCGCGCCACGCAGGCCCGTTATGGCCTGAATCCGCAGAGTCCGCAGCAGGCGCTGGCGACGTTAGGTTACGACCCGGATCTGCTGGAAAGCAGCTCGGTCTCCGGTCGCGGCGCAGTCGGCGAGCTCACGGCGCCGGCGCCCGGTCGGCTGCCGCCGGATGTCGAGCTGACGGCTACCGAACGGCGCATCTACGAAATG
>DAIQQI010000026.1:0-15389 GCA_036786925.1 Steroidobacteraceae bacterium | reverse complement strand
ATGAAGTCAGTGCGCAGCGCATCGCCGATGCCACGGAACATGTGCGCTTCCAGCTCGGGCAGGCGGATCGCTTCCGCGCGGGAATCGAGCGTTCCGGAACCTGGGAAAGCCATATCGCACGCACCTTCGCTGCCAAGGGCCTGCCGCCGGAACTGGCCGCCTTGCCGCATGTCGAGTCTTCGTTCAATGCCGCCGCCTATTCCAAGGTGGGTGCGGCCGGGCTGTGGCAGTTCATGCGCTCCACCGGCCGGCTCTACATGCGTATCGATGATGAAGTCGATGAGCGCCTCGACCCGTTTCGCGCCACTGAGGCTGCGGCGCAGCTGCTGTCGTACAACTACCGGCTGTTAGGCAGCTGGCCGCTGGCTCTCACCGCCTACAATCACGGCGCGGCCGGCATGCGCCGCGCACGCGACAGCATGGGGACCAGCGACATCGCCGTGATCGCGCGCAACTATCGCGGCACCACCTTCGGTTTCGCGTCGCGCAATTTCTATCCGTCTTTTCTCGCGGTACTGCGCATCGATCGCGAGCCGCAACGCTACTTTCCCGGCGTGCAGCGGGCGCCTGAACAGGTGAGCGATGCGGTCGAACTGCCGGCCTGGGTGCCGGTCAGCGCGGTAGAGGCCGCCGCCCGCATCGATCGCGCGGTCCTGCGGGCACTCAATCCGGCGTTGCGCGACGCAGTCTGGGCGGGAGAGCGGCATTTGCCGCGCGGCTATCAGCTGCATCTGCCACGGCCGGCGGGCAGCGAACCCTGGAACCTGCAGCGGCTGTTAGCGCTGCTGCCTGCGGACCAGCTGTTCGCGGCGCAGGTGCGTGGCCGCAGTCACGTGGCGCGCCGCGGCGACACGCTGGCGAAGATTGCGCGCCGCTATGGACTCAGGGCCGCAGACCTCGCGGCACTCAATGGTCTCGGTAGCGACGCAAAACTGCGCCGCGGCATGGTGCTGCGGCTGCCGGATATCCGGCCGGCGCTGTGGCAGAATCCGGCCGCCGTTGTCGCGCCGACCCCGGGCGTCGCAACAGCGGAGCCTGCTAACGCCGAAGCCGCCCCGGTCAGCGCCGCGGTGTCACTCGAACCTCTGGACAGTTCCCGGTATCGCGTTGGTGAGGACGGCAGCATTCGTACGCTCGCTGCCGAATCGCCCGGACAGCTGGCGGAGTGGCTGCAGGTAACAGCCGAACGGCTCAGTGAACTCAACCCGGGGCTCGATGCGACGCCGCAGCCCGGCACGCGCTTGCGGCTCGATTTCATCAATGTATCGCGCGAGGATTTTCAACAGCGCCGCCAGGAATGGCATCTCGCGATGCAGGCTGCGTATTTCGAGACGCGGCGCATTACCGGGTCCGAGAACTACACCGTGCGGCCGGGAGACACCCTGTCGACCGTGCTGCAGAAATTCGGCGCTGTCCCTTCGTGGTTGCTGGAACAGTACAACCCTAACGTCGAACTGCTGCAGCTGCGGGCCGGTACGCAACTGGTGATTCCGAAGATCTCGCCGTAAAGGCGCCGCTACAGCCCGAGACGGCGGCGAAATTCCTGTAGCGGCGGCTGGGTCGGCTTGTCGCTGGCAAATCGTTCGCTGTGACCGTCGGCAAAGCGCATTTCAATTGTTAGTGCCGCCGCTTCTCCCAGAGCCGCAAGCACATCGGCGGTCAGGTCCGCGACCAATGGCCGCTGCCAGGCAGCCGTTGTCGGGTAGGGCGCGCGGACCGCGGCGGCATCCGGGCCGGGACCCGCAACCGGCCCGGACGCGCGCAGCAGCTCGACGCCGTCACGCCAGAGGATGACGGTTACGTCTGCCTTGCTTTCGACCGGCACCGCCATCCACAGGTGCAGGCGCCGTTGACCCATGCGATTTGATTCAAAGGGCGCGAGAAACGCGAATGGATCAGAGCCGCTGCTGCGCGGCGCTTCCGCGATAAATGTCAGCGGGGCGGCAAGCTGCGTGATCGTCGTGCCGTCGCGCTCATCGAGCGTCTCCCGCACTGGATCGATTGCAGGTGCCGCGCAGCCCGCAAGCGCCGCTGACGCCACGGCCATACAGAAAACCCGCTGAACACCCACGATGCGCAGTTGGCTCATGCAACGACTATACTCAATATTCGGCAGCAGGAGCTCATGGTGGATCGTCACGCGGTTTTCGTCGTGCCATTTTTCATGGCCGCCACATTACGCTTCGTCAGCGCAGCGGCGCAATTGCCGGGCGTGCGGCTGTCCGTCATCAGCCAGGACCCGGCGGAGCGCCTGCCGGCTGCGCTGCGACAGAAGCTGCTGGGCCACTGGCGCATCGACAACTGCTTTGACCCGGCCAAGGTGGTCGCGGCAACGCGCGAACTCGCGGCGCGCCTGGGCGGCGTAGACCGCCTGTTCGGATCGTTGGAGCAGCTGCAGGTGCCGCTCGCCGAGGCCCGCCAGGCGCTCGGCCTGCCAGGCCTGACAGTCGAAGCAGCTAACAATTTTCGCGACAAGAACCAGATGAAGAACCGGCTCGAGGCGGCAGGTCTGCCCTGTGCGCGGCATCGGTTGGCGGCCAGCGCAGCGGAAGCGCGCGACTTCTGCGGCAGCAGCGGCCTGCCGGTGGTGGCGAAACCGCCGGCGGGCGCGGGGGCGCGCAATACGTTTCGCATCAATTCGCCGGAGCAGCTGGCAGCCTGGCTGCGCAGCGATGCGCCGAGTACGGCCCAGCCGGTCTTGCTCGAAGAGTACCTGCAGGGTGAGGAGTTTTCCTTCGACAGCATCATGATCGATGGGCGCGTGGTCTGGCACTCGATTTCCTGTTACCGGCCGGCGCCGCTGACGGTGCTTGAGAACCCGTGGATCCAATGGTGTGTACTGCTGCCGCGCGACATCGATGGCGCTGAGTTCGATCCGATCCGGCGAGCCGGCACGCAGGCGCTGTCCGTGTTAGGCCTGGAAACCGGGATGACGCACATGGAGTGGTTTCGGCGCACCGACGGCAGCATTGCGATTTCCGAGGTCGCGGCACGGCCGCCCGGCGCGCAATTCACCAGCCTGATTTCCTTTTCCTGCGACCTCGATTTCTATGCGGCCTGGCCGCGACTGCAGGTTTTCGACCAGTTCGACGTGCCTGAACGCCGCTACGCCGCCGGCGCCGCCTACCTGCGCGGCATGGGCGATGGCCCGGTCCGGGCGGTGCACGGGGTTGCCGGGCTGAAACGTGAATTCGGCAGCATCATGGTGGATTCCTACTGGCCGGTGGTGGGCAGCAGCCAGCCGGCGGGGTACGAAGGTTCGGGATTTGTGATCTACCGCCATCCCGAAACAGCGGTCGTGGAGCAGGCTTTGCGGCGAACTGTGGAGACAGTTCGTGTCGAACTGGGCTGATCCACACCTATAATTCCGTATGCCGAGAAAATTACCGCGTTTCATTGCGATCCTGTTGTTAGTGCCTGCCGTCGGCTGGCAGGGGCCGGCGCATGCGGACTATGCCGTGCCGGTCACGGAGCGGGCCGCCGACAAGATCCTGGTGGTCAAATCAGAGCGGCGCCTGTACCTGTTTCGCGGGCCCGACGTGCTGCGCGCCTACCGGGTGTCGTTAGGCCTTAACCCGCGCGGCCACAAGGAACGGGCCGGCGACTTTCGCACGCCGGAAGGCATGTATCGTCTGAGCAACCGCAATCGGCGCAGCGCCTATTTTCTCTCCATCAAGATTTCGTATCCGGCGCGCGACGATGTAATGCGCGCCCGGGCCAACGGCTGGGAAGTCGGCGGACAGATCATGATCCACGGCTTGCCTAACAATCCGAGCCACTCTGACGACTATTACACGACGACCGACTGGACCGATGGTTGCATTGCGCTGTCAAATGCCGACATGCTTGAATTGTGGTCGCTGGTTGACCGCCGCGCCATAATCGAAATCAAGCCTTGATGGAAACCAGCGTTGTTATCCCGGAGTTCGTCGACGCGCGTGTCGGCCCGCGCGGTGCGTTGGAGAGCCTGTCGCAGGAAGAGATCGAAAACCTGCTGAGCAGCGGGCGTGGTGGCCTGTATCCGCTGTTTCGCAAGTGCGCGCTCGCGGTGCTCAACTGCGGCAGCGACATCGACAACGCCAAGGAAATCTTCGACAAGTACCGCGACTTCGAGATCGACATCGTCCGCCACGCCTGGGGCATCAAGCTCGAGATCCGCAACGCGCCGGCCGCGGCATTTGTCGACGGCGAAATGATTCGTGGCATCAAGGAACTGCTGTTCGCGACATTGCGCGATGTGGTTTACATCTGGAACGAAATCGAAGGCGGCCGTTTTGACCTGACCAAGCCTGCGGCGATCACCAACGCGGTATTTCACATCCTGCGCAATGCCCGGGCGCTCGATCACAAGCAGAGGCCCAACCTGGTGGTTTGCTGGGGCGGTCACTCCATCAGTCGCGAAGAGTACGACTACACCAAGAAGGTGGGCTACGAGCTGGGACTGCGCGCGCTTGATATCTGCACCGGCTGCGGCCCGGGCGCCATGAAGGGCCCGATGAAGGGCGCAACGATCGGTCATGCGAAGCAGCGCATCATGGGCGGCCGCTATATCGGCATCACCGAGCCCGGGATTATCGCGGCCGAGCCGCCGAATCCGATCGTGAGCCAGCTGGTCATCATGCCCGACATCGAGAAGCGCCTCGAGGCGTTTGTCCGCTTCGCACACGGCATCGTCATTTTCCCGGGCGGCGTCGGCACCGCCGAGGAAATCTTCTACTTGTTAGGTATCCTGCTGGATCCGGCGAACGCGGCGCAGCCATTTCCGGTCGTCCTGACCGGGCCGGACAGCAGCCGGGCGTATTTCGACCAGATCCGAGAATTCCTGCGCGGCACGCTCGGCGAGGCGGCTGTGGACCGGTTGCAGTACGTGATCGGCAATCCTGCGGACGCAGCGCGCCTGATGGTCGGCGGTCTCGACCAGGTCCATGACTTTCGTCGCACCAAGTCTGATTCGTACAATTTCAACTGGCTGCTGAAGGTGAATTCGCAGTTCCAGCAGCCTTTCGAGGTGACACATGAAAGCATGCGCACTTTGCGCCTGCATCGCGATCAGCCTGTGCATGAACTCGCCGCCAACCTGCGTCGCGCGTTTTCCGGCATCGTGACCGGCAACGTCAAGGAGTCAGGTGTCCGCGCCATCGAGCAATACGGACCCTATGAACTGGCCGGCGATCCGAAAGTCATGGCGATGCTCGATCGATTATTGTCCGCATTTGTTGCACAAGGTCGGATGAAACTGCCGGGCAGCGTCTACAAGCCCTGTTATCGCATCGTGGCGTGACATAAGCGCTGCGACAATAACCAGTCATTTCACCGGGATTGCGAGAGCAGCATCCCACGCGTCAACCTCCACCGCTTTGCTGTGATCCAGTTCCTGCGGAATTGTTCTGCCACTCTCTATTGTCCAGTCACGGTCAGGGGGTTATATGAGTGTAACTGGACGATTTCGCACAGATTTGATCAACGCTGCAGCAACGGGCCGCGAGGCGACGCCGCCTGCTAACACCCTGGCTGGTACCGCAGCGACGCCTTACAGCAGCTGGCTGGAGCGCATGCAGCGCAGCCGCGGCCGGCATGCTGCCATCACCAAGAATCTCTACACCTGGTCCAACTACAAGAACTGGACCGACAAGGTGCGCGAGAACTGGGTCGATGACCAGGCAAAACCCCGCAACGACAAGCCAACTCGTTAGGCCACGCGCGTGGAACGACTATTGCTCGTCTGGGACGAGCTGGACGATTGGGTTGGAATCGGACGGCATTACCTCGCGGGTGCGATGGATACCCTGCCGATGGCCAGCCTGCCTGCCGACACGCTCGCCGTGCTCGCCTGTCTACCGCTGCTGCTGTTCGGCTAGCCGCTCGCTGATTTCCAGCCACTGATTTTCCAGCGCCTCGATGTCCTTCTGCAGCCGCGCACGATCCTGCAGCGTGGCCTGTTGCCGCGCCACGCTGGCGCTTGCATAGAACCCGTCGTCCGCCAGCTCGGCATCCAGGGCAGCGCGCTTCGTCAGCGCGTCGTTCAGGCGCTGCTCCGTGTCCTGCAGCTGCCTGCGGACGCCGCTCAGGCGATTGCGCGCCTCGGCTTCGCGGCGGCGCTGTTCACGGCGGTCGACGCTGCTGTCTGCGGCCCGCGCCTCCACCGCCCTGGGGGCTGACAGGTAGCGCGCGTAGTCGTCCAGATCGCCGTCAAAATCGCTCACACGACCCTGCTCGACCAGCAGCAGGCGATCGCAGATGCTGCGCAGCAGTGCCCGGTCGTGCGACACGACGATGACCGCGCCCGCGAAGGTCTGCAGCGCGAACAGCAGGCTCGCGCGCATTTCGATATCGAGATGATTGGTGGGCTCATCCAGCAGCAACATGTTAGGCCGGCGCGCCACCAGGATCGACAAGGTCAGGCGGGCGCGCTCGCCACCGGAGAAATTGCGGGTGCTGTCGAAGGCGCGGTCACCCGAGAACCCGAAGCGCCCGAGGTGATCGCGCTTCTGTTGTTCGCTCCAGGCGGCGGCTTCCGATCCGCCGCGGCGCGTGAGTTCTTCGATCGCGGTGGCGTTGGCATCCAGCTGCTCGAGCTCCATCTGCGCGAAAAAACCGACTTCCAGGTCTGGTGCCCGGGTCATCTCGCCCGCGGCGGGCCCGAGTTCGCCGGCCAGCAGCCGCATCAGCGTGGATTTGCCGGCGCCATTGCGGCCTAACACGCCAATCCGTTCATGGGTACCGATGGTCATGGAAACGCCGCTCAGGACCGGCCGGTCGGGGTAACCGCATTTGGCGCGATCGATGGTCAGCAGCGGCTGTGGCAACTTGCGCGGCGCGGCAAAATCCCACTCGATGCTGTGCTCGTTGCGGGCCGCCGCGATCGCAGGCAGCTTGTCCAGCCACTTGATGCGGCTTTGCACCTGGCGGGCCTTGGTCGCCTGCGCGCGGAACCGGTTGACAAAAGCCTGTACTTGCCTGATGCGGACCTGCTGGCGCGCCGCCAGCGACGTGCTGCGGCGCCGCTCCTCGACTTCGGCCGATTCAAACTGGCTGTAGTTGCCGCTCCAGACGCGCAGCGCCCGCGCACTGAGCTGCACGATGCGCGATACGATGGCATCCAGGAACTCGCGGTCATGCGATACCAGCAGCAAGGTGCCGCGAAAAGCGCACAGCCAGGTTTCAAGCCACACCACCGCATCGAGATCCAGGTGGTTGGTGGGCTCATCGAGTATCAGCAGGTCGGCGGGACACATGAGCGCGCGCGCCAGGCTGACCCGCATGCGCATGCCGCCCGAAAACTCATCCAGAGGCTGGTCGATACGCGCCGCATCGAAACCGAGCCCGTCGAGGATCGCCGCCGCGCGGCTGCGCGCGGTATAGCCACCTAACACCTCGAGATCGTGCAGCAGCCGTGCCTGGGCGAGGCCGTCGTCGCGTGCATGCGCCTCAGCCAGCTGCCGCTCGACCGCGCGCAGGTTCTGGTCGCCATCGATTACATAATCGACCACGGCGCGCGGGCCGGCCGGCAACGATTGCGCCACCGCAGAGATCCGCAGATTGGGCGGCAGGCTGACGTCGCCCTTGTCGGCGTGCAGTTCCCCCTGCAGCAGCGCCAGCAGGCTCGACTTGCCCGAGCCGTTGCGGCCGACGATGCCGAGCTTGTCACCCGGGAAAATGCTCAGGTTGGCATTTTCGATGAGCGGCTCCGGCCCGCGCCGCAGGCTGACATCGCTTAGCTGGATCACGGGCGGTTGTCAGCCCGTAGCTAACAGCTTGCTCAGCAGCTGGTTGACCCGCCGCACGTGCGCCGCCGGATTGGCCAGTTGCGAACCTTCCGCCAGTTGCGCCTGCTCGAAGATGTACAGCGCCAGGTCCTCAAAATCGGTCGCCGCGGTCGTCGAATCCAGCCGTTTCAGCAGGGCGTGCGCGACGTTGACCTCGAACACCGGCTTGTCTTCCGGCACGGACTGTCCGGCTGCGGCCATGACGCGGCGCAGTTGCGCGCCCATGTCCTGGTCGGAACGCACCAGGCAGGCCGGCGAATCCGCCAGCCGCCTGCTGATCCTGACTTCACTGACCCGGTCGCCGAGTGCGTCCTTGATGCGCTTCAACAGGCCCTTGTTCTCTTTCAGCGCGGCCTCGGCCGCGGCATCGTCGGCGGCGTCGGCGAGCGTACCGAGGTCCAGGTCGCCACGTGCCGCGTCCTTAAGCTTCTTGCCGTCGAACTCCTGAACGAAGCTCAACGCCCACTCGTCGATCCGGTCACCTAACAAAAGAACCTCGATGCCGCGCGCCCGGAGCTTCTCGATGAACGGGCTGCCACGCGCCGCAGCGATCGAGTCGCCGATGACGTAGTAGATGTGCTTCTGGCCCTCTTTCATCCGGCCGGCATAGTCGTTGAGGCCGGTGGCCGGTTTGTCGTCCTCGCTCGCGGTGCTGGCAAAACGCAGCAGCGGCAGCAGCTTGTCGCGGTTGGTGCCGTCCTCGGCCAGGCCTTCCTTCATGACCACGCCAAATTCGCGCCAGATGGTCGCGTATTTTTCCGGTTCTTCCTTGGCGACCCGTGCCAGCAGATCGAGCGCACGCTTGGTGAGTGCGCCGCGCATCGCCTCGACCTCGGCGTCCTTCTGCAGCAGCTCGCGCGACACGTTGAGCGGCAGGTCGGAGGAGTCCACTACGCCCTTGATGAAGCGCAGGTACAGCGGCAGGAATTGCTCGGCGTCATCCATGATGAAAACGCGGCGCACATAGAGCTTGAGACCACGCACCGCATCGCGCTGCTGCAGGTCGAAAGGCGCATGCGCCGGCACGTATAACAGGCTGGTGTACTCGCGCTTGCCCTCGACCTTGTTGTGGCTCCAGGCGAGCGGCTCCTCGAAATCGTGGGTCAGGTGCTTGTAGAACTCCTGGTACTCGTCATCCTTGATGTCGGTCCGGGCGCGGGTCCACAGCGCCTTGCCCTGGTTGACCGGCTCCCATTCCGCGGAGGCTTCGCCTTCTTTCGGCATCAGCACCGGAAACGCGATGTGGTCGGAGTAGCGCCGCACCAGCGCGCGCAGCCGCCAGGCATCGGCAAATTCCTTCGCGTCGTCTTTCAGGTGCAGCACGACACGCGTGCCGCGCTCCGGGACCTCGACCGTTTCGACCGTGAAGTCGCCGGCGGCCGCCGATTCCCAATGCACGCCTTCGTTAGCTGCAAGGCCGGCGCGGCGTGAAAATACCTCGACGCGGTCGGCGACGATGAAGGCCGAGTAGAAACCGACGCCGAACTGGCCGATCAGCTGCGAATCCTTCTGCTGGTCGCCGCTCAGTTTCTTGAAAAACTCGGCGGTACCCGAGCGTGCGATGGTGCCGAGGTGCGAGATCGCATCCTCGCGGCTCATGCCGATGCCGTTGTCGCGCAAAGTCAGCGTGCCGGCCTTCGCATCGGTCTCGACCCAGATCCTGAGCTCGGCATCCTCGGCCAGCAGGCCGGGCGTCGCCAGCGCGGCAAAGCGCAGCTTGTCGTTGGCGTCAGAGGCGTTGGAAATCAGCTCGCGCAGGAATATCTCGCGGTGGCTGTACAGCGAGTGGATCATCAGCCGCAACAGTTCGCGGACTTCGGCCTGAAAACCCAGGGTCTCTTTCTTGGTCTCGGTCACGGTCTGGTACCTCAAATTCGGCAGGAAAAGGCGGCGGGAGCTTGGGGATGCCGGCTCGATTTTTCAAGGCCCATGCCATAATCAGGCCATGAGCGACGTGAAAAATCCTGGCGACAAGCCCATGCCGACGGATGCGGAGCTGCGCGAGCGCCTCGATCCGCTGACCTACGAGGTTACACAGAATAAGGGCACGGAACGCGCCTTTACCGGCCGCTACACCTACAACAAGGAAGCGGGCACCTATGCCTGCGTCTGCTGCGGCAACGAGCTGTTCGCCTCCGACACCAAGTATGACTCCGGTTCGGGCTGGCCCAGTTTCTGGACGCCGCTGGCTGGCGAGCGGGTGCGAGAGCACGTGGACCGGGCGCACGGCATGGTGCGCACCGAGGTCACCTGCGCGCGCTGCGGGGCGCACCTCGGGCATGTATTCAATGACGGCCCGAATCCCACCGGCATGCGCTACTGCATCAATTCGGTGTCGCTGGATTTCAAGGGCAAGGCAAAATGAACAGGCTGCTTTTGTTAGCTGTCGTCGCGTGTTCGTTAGTCACGGTCGATGCCGCGACCCTGATCCACGCTGGCCGTGTCATCGATGCGGTCGGCGACAAGGTGCTGGCGGAACGCACCATCGTCGTGGACGGCGGCAAGATCACCGGCATCGAGCACGGCTATCGCGCCGCGGCCGCGGGCGACACCGTCATCGATTTGCGCAACGCGACGCTGATGCCGGGCTGGACCGACATGCACGTGCACCTGACCAGCGAATACCGGCGTAACAACGAGATCGATCGCTTCAAGCTGGATGCGCCGGACGTCGCCATCAACGGCGTCGTGTATGCGCAGCGCACTTTGTTAGCTGGATTCACGTCGGTACGCGACGTCGGCGATTCGTTTCGGGCCAGCCTCGCGTTGCGTGATGCGGTGAACGCCGGCAAGGTGCCGGGACCGCGCATCTATGCGGCCGGCAAATCCATCGCCACGACCGGCGGACATGCCGATCCCACGAATGGCTGGGCGGATTTTCTCGGCGGCCAGCCGGGCCCGCTTGAAGGCGTGGTCAATGGTCCCGTGGAAGCCGCGCAGGCGGTACGTCAACGCTACAAAGATGGTTCTGACGTCATCAAGATCACGGCCACCGGCGGTGTGTTGTCGATTACCAAGAATGGCCTCAATCCGCAGTTCACCGAAGAAGAAATCCGCGCAGTTGTCAGCACCGCGAAGGACTATGGCCTCACGGTTGCGGCCCATGCGCATGGCGCCGAAGGCATCAAGCGCGCAGTGCGAGCCGGCGTCGACAGCATCGAGCACGGCACCTTCATGGACGACGAGGGCATGGCGTTGATGAAACAGAAGGGCACCTGGTATGTGCCGACTATCAGCGCCGGCCGCTGGGTCGATGAGCGGTCGAAAATAGATGGTTTCTTCCCGGAGATAGTACGGCCGAAGGCGGCACTGATCGGGCCGCGGATCCAGACGACTTTCGGCAAGGCCCACAAGACCGGGGTGCGCATCATGTTCGGCACCGACACCGGCGTTTCCGCGCATGGCGACAATGCGCGCGAATTCGCCTACATGGTGGAAGCCGGCATGCCAGCGCTGGAAGCCATCAAGTCGGCCACCATCGTTCCGGCGAAATTCCTCGGTGTTGACGACCGTCTCGGCACGATCGAAACCGGCAAGCTGGCCGATCTGGTGGCCGTGCCGGGCGACCCGCTCGTCGATATCGCGGTGATGCAGCGGGTCAGTTTCGTGATGAAGGACGGCGTGGTCTACAAAGCACCGTGAGTTTCACGGCGCCACGGGCTACGCCCATCGGGATTGCCGGACCCGCCGGCAACATCGAAGCCCTGATCGAGGAACCTGCCGGGCAGCGCGGCGCCGCCTTCGGCGTGATCTGCCATCCGCATCCGCTCGGCGGCGGCACGATGACTAACAAAGTCGTGCATGCCCTGGCGCGTGCGATGCAGAAATGCGGCGCGCCCACGCTGCGTTTCAATTTTCGTGGTGTCGGCGCCAGCGCTGGTGTGTTCGACGACGGCGCCGGCGAAACTCAGGACGCATTGGCAGTGATTGCCGCCGGCCGCGAGCGCTGGCCTGGCGCGGCGCTGTGGCTGGCCGGATTTTCATTCGGGTCATTCGTGGCGCTGCAGATCTGCAACACCGCGCGGGCTAACAAGCTGGTCACGGTCGCGCCGCCCGTCGGCCGCTGGGATTTCAGCGCGATCCCCGCGCCGCAGTGCCCGTGGCTCATCCTGCAGGGCGATGCCGACGAACTCGTGGATGCAAAGGCGGTACTCGCCTGGGCCGCCAAGTCGCCGGCGCGGCCCGAGGTTCATGTATTGCAGGGCGCCGGGCATTTCTTTCATGGGCGCCTGCATGACATTGATGTCCTGGCCGTAAAATTTCTGGCGCAATCGGGCAACGCATAGGCCCGGAAGAACGCATGCCGTGCAACTGCAGTGGTCGGCGGCCGCACGCGCTGGAGGCTGCCGCACGGCTCAAAGGGCGGCGCGCTTGCACGATCGCGGTTCGCGGACTCACGCGCGATCGTGCGCGGTCACTCGGGCGCGCAGGCGCAAACGTTCATCACGGATCATTTCCCAAGTTGAGCTGAAGTTACTAAGTTTGCGCTGACTGCGCGCCCGAGTCGCCGCCCATTCGCCGCGCGGCAGCCTCCAGAGCGCGCGTCCGCTGGCAAAAAACCTTTGCGCGCAGCGCGCCGACACCTGAGCCGTCCTACGGGGCCAATGCTCCGACAGAACCGTTTATCCGTCGCACAAAAAAGAAAGCCCGGAGCAGCTAACGCCGCGCCGGGCTTCCCGTACGGAAAAGGAACGGTCTTAGTTGACCATGCCCTTAAGCGACTTCAGAGGCATAACGCGCACTTTCTTGGAGGCGGGTTTGGCCTTGAACATCATTTTTTCCCCGGTGAATGGGTTTACACCCTCACGCGCCTTGGTGGCAGGCTTCTTTACGACCTTCATCTTCAGGAGACCCGGCAGGGTGAACAAGCCACCGCCGCGCAGGCTCTTCTTGACGACGCCACTCAGCGAATCGAACACCGCACCGACCTGTTTACGGGACAAGCCCGTATCTTTGGAAATCGTGTTGAGAATTTCCGACTTGGTTGGTGCGCCACCCTTTTTCGCCATGTGTATCTACTCCAAATAATTGTTAAGGAACGCGCGGGAAAATAGCACATGCGGCCGCGAGCGCAAGCAGTATTTTTACCTGTCGACGCTTAAAAATCCCTTGTTTTCTAGGCTCGCGCGTGCATCACGCGCCGGCGGGGCCTATAAACGCAGCAAAATCCGCAAAAACTGGATTGCGAGCAATGCCACCACGGGCGAAAAATCGAAACCGCCGATGGCCGGCAGCACCCGGCGAATGGGCCGCAATATCGGCGCCGTCAGTGTGTCGATCAGCGCCTGCGCCGGCGAATAGCCACCCGGCGACACCCAGGAAATCACCACGCCGACGAGAATCGCCAGCAGATACAAGAGCAAAATGTTGCTCGCCAGCATGCGCAGCGTGCGGATCAGCCAGACATCGGCGGGCGGCAGGCCAACGCCGGCGATCAGGCTCGCGATGCCGATACCGGCGCCGGCAATCAGCAGCACCGCGACTACCGAGGCGGTGTCCACGCGGCCGATCGGTGGCAGCAGCTTGCGCAGCGGCAGAACGAGCCAGTTGGTGAGCTGCATCGTGCCCCTGGCAATCGGGTTGCGGAAGTCCGCGCGACTCAACTGCAGCAGGAACCGCAACAGAAAGAAGAACAGTACGATCGAAACGATCGCGTCGGCCAGGTAACCAAAAGCGTCAGCCATTGCGCGGGTCCTTTTCCATGCGGGTCGAGTTGTTAGGTTCTGGAGCGGTCGGCCGGCCGAGTTCCTGGGCGCGGCGGGTCGCGGCGGCGACCGCACGCGCCAGCAGCGGGCGCAGGCCCTCCGGGGCGTCGAGTATTTCGAGCGCGGCGGCGGTGGTGCCGCCCTTGGATGTGACCTCGGCCCGCAGCCGCGCCAGGTCGCCATCGCTCTGCGCGGCCATCACGCCGGCGCCCTGCAGCGTCGCAATGGCCAGTTTTGCAGCGATTTCTGCGCTCAGGCCCTGCGCCACGCCGGCAGCCGCCAGCGCTTCCGCCATGAGAAAGAAATACGCCGGTCCGCTGCCGGACAGCGCCGTGACAGCGTCCATCATGGCTTCGTCGGGCAGCCACACGACGGTGCCGGCAGCGCGCATGACGGTGCTCGCCAGATCGCGTGCCGCTGTGTCGACGTTGTCGGCGGCAAAAAGCCCGGTTGCGCCCGCGCCTACCAGGGCCGGTCGATTCGGCATCGCGCGCACCACCCGTCGCGCGCCGCTGGCCGCTGCGAGGTCCGCGCAGCGCAGGCCGGCTGCGACGGACAACAGCACCGGATTGGCTGCCGCCAGCAGGCTGCGCAGGTTTGTTAGGGTCGCAAGCGCTTCCTGGGGTTTGACCGCGAGTATCACCAGTTGCGCACCCTGGATCGCATCCGCATTGGAGGCGTGCGCGGCGATGCCCAGTACCTGCGCCAGCGCCACCCGCGTGGCAGCGTGCGGCTCGCCCACGGCGAGGTTCGCGGCGGGTGTTCCGGCACGCAGCAGTGCCTGCAACAGCGCGCGGCCCATGTTGCCGCCGCCGAGGCACGCGATTTGACTGGTCGACATGGCGGGATTCTAGCGTTAGGTCGCGTCGCGCGGCCCGAAAATAGCGGTGCCGACGCGTATCAGGGTGCTGCCGCAGCGAATCGCGGCTTCCAGGTCGTCGCTCATGCCCATCGACAGCGTGTCGGTTTCGATGTCATTGGCGCACAGCTGTGCCGCGAGCTCGGCCAGCATACGAAACCAGTGCTCCTGCTTCGCGGCCACGGTTTCGGGCGGCGGAATGCACATCAGGCCGCGTAACCTGAGTTTTGGCAGCTGCTGCGCCGCCTGCGCGAGGGCCAGCACGTCCTGCGGTTCGGCGCCGCCCTTGCCGGCCTCGGCTGCCAGCCGCACCTGCAAGCAGACTTGCAGGTCCGGCGCGTAATAGGGCCGCTGCGCCGACAGGCGTTCCAGCACTTTGAGCCGGTCGACCGTGTGCACCCAGCTGAAATGCTCGGCGATCGGCTTGGTCTTGTTCGCCTGGATCTGGCCTATGTAGTGCCAGGTGAGCTCGAGGCCCTTGAGAGCCGCAATTTTTGCCACGGCTTCCTGGAGGTAACTTTCGCCAAAATCCTGGACTCCAAGCTGGGACGCCGCCCGGACGGTTTCGGCCGGGTGACCCTTGCTGACGGCCAGTAATGTGACGCAGTCGGCTGTCCTGCCGGCGGCCGCACAGGCCGTGGCCATGCGATCACGAACCTTTGTAAGGCGTTCCGCGAGAATCTGCGGAGGGTTTAACATAGACGTGGCAGACCCCTTATCTATACTCGCCCAGGTAATAGGGAGTACGAATGGCTGTCGACATCGCCCAACTCTTGGCCTTTGCTGTCAAGAACAATGCCTCCGATCTGCATTTATCTGCTGGCATGCCGCCTATGATTCGCGTCGACGGCGACATGAAGCGTATCAATATGCCGCTGCTGTCGCACAAAGACGTGCACAGCATGGTGTACGACATCATGAACGACAAGCAGCGCAAGTCGTTCGAAGAGTTCTTTGAAACGGACTTTTCCTTCGAGATTCCGAAGCTGGCGCGCTTTCGCGTCAACGCGTTCAACCAGAACCGCGGCGCCGCCGCCGTGTTCCGCAACATCCCCTCGG
>DAIQQI010000238.1:0-5196 GCA_036786925.1 Steroidobacteraceae bacterium | reverse complement strand
AGGCAGCGCGCGAAACGCTCGACGATGTCCGGCGCGCAATGCACCTGCGCGACGCCTGATGCGCTGTCAGTTGTTCCAGTCCGGAGCCAGGCTTTGGGAAAACCCGATCTCAAATTAGTCGTTGACCGCAAGGCCGAGGACCACGCCGCGCAGCCCGCGCTGTCGCCGGAACAGGTCGAGATGCCGTTTGCACTCGTACATGGCGAGCCCATGACGAACGTGCCGCGCGATCTCTATATTCCTCCCCAGGCCATGGAAGTCTTCCTCGACGCCTTCGAGGGGCCGCTTGATCTGCTGCTGTACCTGATCCGCCGCCAGAATCTCAATGTGCTCGATATTCCGATCGCGCCGATCACCAGGCAGTACATGGAATACATCGAGCTGATGCAGGAGATGCAGCTGGAGCTCGCCGGCGAGTACATGCTGATGGCCGCGACGCTGGCCGAAATCAAGAGCCGCATGCTGCTGCCCCGGTCGGCGGATGCAGCGGACGAGGAAGCGGACCCGCGCGCCGAACTGGTGCGCCGTCTGCAGGAATACGAGCGCTTCAAGCGCGCCGCCGAGGGTATCGACAAGCTGCCCCGCCTGGAGCGCGACGTGTTCCAGGCCGAGGTTGCCGCGGACCTGCCGCGTCCCGCCAGGAGCCTGCCGCAGGTGCAATTGCAGGAAATGATCCTGGCGTTCCGCGATGTGGTGTCGCGGGCGGCCATGTTTGCGCATCATCATGTGCAGCGGGAGCGGCTCTCGGTCCGCGAGCGCATGTCCGACGTGCTGGCCAGCGTTCAGAAAAACGCCTTCGTGGAATTCCAGCACCTGTTCAAGGTGGAGGAAGGCCGGATGGGCGTGACGGTGACCTTCGTGGCGCTGCTGGAGTTGCTGCGGGAGGGTATGATTGAGCTGGTGCAGGCTGAGGCCTTTGGCCCGCTGCATGTTCGCGCGGCCGGACCGCAACATGGGTTGCGGCTGGTCAGCGATACCGAAATGCAACCAACCTCTGTAGCCCCATCTTCTGTAGCTGAAGAATGAAAGATTCGATCAATAATCCGGATGCGTCCGATTCCGCGCCTGCCGTTGAGGCCAGAGCCGTCGAACTTCAGGCGGTGCTGGAGGCTGCGTTGTTCGCGGCGGGCCGGCCGCTCAGCATCACCGAGCTGGCGCAGTTGTTCGATGAGGCGGCGCGGCCGACGACCGCGCAATTGCGTGCTGCGCTCAAGTCGCTGGCGGCGGTCTACGAAAACCGCGCGATCGAGTTGCTGGAGACCGCCTCAGGTTTTCGCATGCAGGTCCGTGCCCGTTATGCCGGCGACGTGTCGCGGCTCTGGCCGGAGCGCCCGCAGCGCTACTCGCGCGCCTTGCTCGAGACCCTGGCCCTGATCGCCTATCGCCAGCCGATCACCCGCGCCGAGATCGAAGGCGTACGCGGCGTGGCCGTCAATCCGAACATCATCAAGACGCTGATCGACCGCAACTGGATCCGCGTCGTCGGTCACCGCGACGTGCCCGGTCATCCCGAGTTGTTAGGTACGACGCGGGAATTCCTCGATCACTTCGGCCTCAGGAGCGTCGACGAACTGCCGCCGCTGGCCGAGATCCGCGCCATGACGGATATCAATCCGCAGCTGGATTTGCCGGGCACCTCGGAAGACGTCAGCGGATTGCCCATCAGTGACGATCCGATTGAGAGTTCCGAGGTCAGGATCGGCCCGTCGGCCGCCGCGCAGGCGCTCGAGGATGAACTCGCGGAAGACATGCCGAGCGACGACGAACCCGAGCATCAGGCGGATGCGGACTCCGCGCCCGGCCTGGTCGCGGCGGGGCCGGAGCACGACCGTTAGGCCCGGAAAAAATCGCGGCGCACGCCCCGCAGGCGCGCGTCGCAGCCAAGGTCCCAGGCCCTCGAGGCCGCCAGTCAAGGAAGCCCCGGCCACCGCCGAGCGAATTCAGAAAGTCCTGTCCCGCGCGGGGCTGGGTTCGCGCCGGCAGGTCGAGTCCTGGATCACGGCCGGGCGGCTGCAGATCAACGGGCAGCCGGCCACACCAGGCAGCAAGATCACCTTCGACGACAAGATTCAGTTGGACGGCCGGCCGGTGCGGCTGCGCGAGTCGCATGAACCGTCGACCCTGTTCCTGTGTCACCGTTCGCCCGGTGACCCGTTGCGCCCCGGCGATGATCCTAACGAACGCAAGCCCTTGTTAGACAAGCTGCCGCGCAGCGCCGGCAAGCGCTTCCTGCTGATCAGTCCGATGCCACGCATCGACGGCGGGCTCGAGCTGGCGACCGCGGATGGTGAGCTCAGCAGCCGGCTGCAGCGGGCGGTGCGCAGCGTGGAAGTGGAGTTTTCGGCGCGCGTCCGCGGCAACCTGATTCCGCCGCAGGTCGCGGCGATCCTGCGTGGTGAGCGCGATGCGGGTACGCCGCTGACGGTGCGCATCTGTGAACCAGCGGATGAAGAGGCCGGGGAGGCCGGTAATCGCTGGTATCGCATCGTTACGCTGGGCGCCAGCGGCAGCGACATGCGCCACGTGCTGGAGCGCTGCGGCGCCGTTGTCAGCCGGATCCTGCGGACCCGCGTGGGTGGTATCGAGCTGCCCCGCGATCTGCCGCGCGGTGCGCATCGGCCGGTGCCGGCCGCCGAGGCCGAGCAGCTGTTACTGCGCGTCGCAGCTCAGGCCGGTGACGCCTGAGCTCGCTGCTGAGAGCAGCCACAGGTAGGGGCCGACGAGGCTCGAGGGTTCCGGCAGCGTCGCCAGATCCTCCGACGGAAACGCCTGCCGGCGCATTGCAGTCCTGGCTTTCCCCGGGTTGACCGCATTCACCCGGATGCGGGTGTTAGACAGTTCGTCCGCCAGCGACTGCATCATTCCCTCGGTCGCGAACTTGGAAGCGGCATAGCCGGTCCAGTAGGCCTTGCCGCGACGGCCGGCGCCGCTGCTGGTAAAAATGATGCTGGCGTCCGCGGACTGCTCCAGCGCCGGCTGCAACACCTGGGTCAGCGCAAAGGCCGCCGTGACGTTGACATGCATGACCCGGTAGAAGGTCGGCACGTCGTAATGGCTCAGCGGCGCCAGCACGCCTAACAAGCCGGCGCAGTGCACCAGGCCATCGAGTTTTTCATAGCGTTTCAGGACGGCAACCGCGAGCTCGTCGTATTGCTGCGCCAGCGCCTTTTCCAGATCCAGCGGTGCAATGCTGGGCTCGGGTCCGCCGGCCTTGACGATTTCCTCGAAACTGGTCTCCAGGCGTTTGACACTGCGGCCACTCAGTATCACCTGCGCGCCCGCAGCGGCGCTCGCCAGCGCGACCGCCTTGCCGATGCCGCTGCCTGCGCCAGTGACCAGTACCGTGCGGCTGGCCAGGCTGTCAGCTTCGGCGGCGAAACTACGCGCGCGCTTGAGGCGCTCCGCGGTCAGGTCTGGTGTGGGCATTGGGACAACTTCCTGCGCAATCGGGCCATATCAGTCGGGCGCGTCGCTCTGGGTAACCGCGCCGGGCTCGCGCGCCAGTTTCTCAACGGGGTCGGGACCCGTGAGCGCCGCGTCGGGTGTCACACCGAGTTCCGTAAAGCGGCGCGCCTGCGGCAATACCATGCGTTCCAGCGAGCCGATCGCGGCGTTGTACGAGTCGACCGCGGCATTGAGACTCCTGCCGACCTTGCCGAGGTTGCCGGTGAAGGTGCTCAGGCGGCGATGCAATTCCTGGCCTAACGAATGGATGATGGCCGCGTGCTCCGCCACCTGCTGCTGGCGCCAGCCGTGCGCCACGACTTTCAGCAGCGCAATCAGCGACGTCGGCGTGGCGATGATCACATTGCGCCGCAGCGCATCGTCCAGCAGGTCGGGCTGCTGGCTGAGCGCCGCAGACAGGAACTGATCGCCCGGCAGGAACAGCACCGCGAAATCGGGGCTGCGGTCAAATTGCTGCCAGTAGGCCTTGGATGACAGTTCCCGGACGCGAGCGGCAACCTGGCTCGTGTGGCGTCGCAGCGCGCTGTCCCGCGCCTCGTCGTTGTCAGCATCCAGCGCATCGAGATAGGCGTCGAGCGGCGTTTTCGCATCGATCACCAGATCGCGCCCCTGTGGCAGGTGCACGACCATATCCGGGCGCTGCGCGCCGCCTTCGGTGTTCATGTGCACCTGCTCGGTGAAATCGCAGTGCTCGGCAAGGCCGGCCAGTTCCACCAGGCGCCGCAAAGTCATTTCACCCCAGCGGCCCCGGACTTCGGGGCGGCGCAGCGCCGTGACGAGATTGCGGGTCTCGCGGGTCAGGGACTGCTGGCCGGTGGTCAGCGACTCGACCTGCATGCGCAGGCCGGCGTAAGCCTCGTGGCGCTCCTTTTCCAGTGCCGCGATCTGCGCTTCGGATTTTTGCAGTGCCGCCTGCAAGGGCGCGAGCAGGGCCGCCATCGCAGCCTCGCGTTCCTTGAGCTGGCCCGAGGCCTCGGTTTGATCGCGCGCCAGTGATTCGCGCGCCATGGTCAGAAACAGTTCGCTGTTGCCCCGCAAGGTCTCACCCGCGAGTTGCTGAAACGATGCGCGCAATTGCTGCTCGCTGCGCGTCAGCAGCTCCATCTGTTCGCGCTGACGGTCCGCTTCGGTCGCGAGCCGCGACTCCGCCCCCTGGAGCGCGGCGCGCAGGTCTTCGAGGCGGCGGCTGGCCTGCAGGCGCCCGAGCAGGTAGCCGAGCGCCAGCAGCAGCGCGCTCAGCACCAGGCCGGCGGCCAGCCACATGGCATTGCTCATGGGCTGGTCTCGAAATGCGCGACGTAGTTGACCCGCGGATCGCGATCGAGGCTGGCGACGCCCGACACCGGATCGTATTGCAGCCCCGACACGTCGCGCAGCAGCAGTCCCGACTGGCGACCCCAGGCAGCGAGCTCCGATGGCTTGATCAGGCGCTCGAATTCGTGCGTGCCGCGCGGCACCAGGCCTAGCAAGTATTCGGCGGCGACGATGGCGCCGGCAAAGGCGCGCGTGGTGCGATTGATGGTCGAGACGAACACGGCGCCGCCCGGGCGTGTCAACTGCGCCAGCGTGCGCAGGATCTGCAGGGGCTCAGGCACGTGCTCCAGCATTTCCATGCAGCTGACAGCATCGAATTTCGCCGGTTCCGTGGCCGCCAGTTGCGCCGCATCCACGCAGCGATAGTCGATGTCGAGGCCCGACTCGAGGGCATGCAGTTTTGCGACCTCGATCATG
>DAIQQI010000480.1:0-1595 GCA_036786925.1 Steroidobacteraceae bacterium | reverse complement strand
CGGTGCAAAACGGACAGCGGGTGGTTATCTCAACCAATACCATTAACCTGCAAGACCAGCTTATTAACAAAGATATTCCGGCGCTGCAAAAAATCTTACCCATTGAATTTAGGGCCGTGGCGCTCAAGGGGCGCAGCAATTACCTGTGCCGCCTGCGCTTTGATAACACAAGGCAGCAGCAGGCGCTTGCCGGCCTGACGCGTGCTGATGGCACGCTGGAGCGGCTCGCCAAGTGGGCCGAGCTGACCGACAGCGGCGACCTCGCCGAGGTGCCCGGCCTGTCGGACAGCAGCGCGCTGTGGCACGACATCACTTCGACCCGCGACAATTGCCTGGGCCAGCGCTGCGGGCAGTATGCCAATTGCCACGTGGTGGCGGCACGGCGCCGCGCCCAGGAGGCGGACGTCGTGGTGGTAAACCACCACCTGCTGCTCGCGGATCTCGCGCTCAAGCAGGAGGGGTTTGCGGATTTGTTAGGCAGCGCGGACGTGGTGGTGCTGGATGAGGCGCACCAGATCCCGGACCTGGCGATGCAGTTCTTCGGCGCCAGCGTCACGAGCCGGCAGCTGGAGAACCTGCTGGCGGATACGCGCGCCGGGCTGTTGCGCGCCGCGATTCCGGTCGCCGACCTGCACGGCGCGCTGCGCGTGGTCGAAGACGCCATCGCGGAGCTGGCCAGCGCGCTGCCACGCGCCGCCGGCCGGGTGGAACTCGACCCGCAGCTGCGCGAGTTTGCGCTGGCGTCGCGCGCGCTGGTGGCGGCGCTGCAGGGACTGGCTCAGGCCCTCGGTGCGGCGAATGTCGGGCGCGACAATGGTTTGCAGTTGTGCGCCGAGCGCGCGGCGCTGTTAGCAGGCACGGTGGATCGCCTGGCTGACGACGAGCTCGAGCCGGGCGCCCGGGCCAGCGAGATGCACGCGCGCGGATTCACCATCAGCCTGTTGCCGTTCGACATCGCCGAGCGTTTTGGCGCGATGACGGGCGCGCGGCCGAGTTCCTGGATATTCGCGTCCGCGACCCTGTCGGTCGGCGATGATTTTTCGCATTTCGCCAGCCGCCTGGGGCTGGATGCCGCAGCGACTTTGCGCATCGAAAGCCCGTTCAATTTTGAAACCCAGGCGCTGCTGTTTCTGCCGGAGAAAATGCCCGAGCCCGGGTCGCAGGAATTCGGGCCGGCGATGCTGCAGGCAGTCTGGCCGCTGGTCAGCGCGGCCGGTGGCGGCGCATTCCTGCTGTTCACCAGCCACCGCGCGCTGGCGCAGGCTGCCGGCCTGCTGCGCGGCGGGCTGTGCGGCGCCATGCCCGGGCCCCTGCTGGTGCAGGGGGAAGCGCCGCGCGAGCAGATCCTGCGCGACTTCCGGGCCTCGGGCAAGGCCGTCTTGTTAGGTACGGCGAGTTTCTGGGAGGGCGTGGACGTCAAGGGCGATGCGCTGCGCCTCGTGGTCATCGACAAGCTGCCGTTTGCCTCGCCCGACGATCCGATCGTGCGCGCTCGCAGCGAGTACCTGCGCCGCACCGGTGGCAATCCGTTTGGCGATTACCAGCTGCCGGAAGCGGCGCTGGCACTGAAGCAGGGCGTCGGACGGCTGATCCGC
>DAIQQI010000237.1:0-5223 GCA_036786925.1 Steroidobacteraceae bacterium | reverse complement strand
CGGGCAAACGTTCTGCATCTGCAGTTCGCCGAATTGCGGATGCTGGGTGGTCACGATCGCTTCCCGCGCCTTGAAGTGCGGATCCGAGAGCATTTCCGGCGCGCGGTAGATCTGGCCCGCCGGGACGCCGTACTGGTCCATCAGTTCCAGGACCTTGGCGGTTGTTAGCTTGGAAGTCCACTCGTTGATCAACCCATCCAGCAATACCTGGTTGGTGCCGCGCGCCTGGTGATTGATAAAGCGCGGATCCTTGGGCCACTCCGGCTTACCCATCGCTTCGCACAAGCGGCCGAAAACAGTGTCCTGATTGGCCGCGATCAGCACCAGATTATCCGAGGTCTTGTAAACATTGGACGGCGCCACGTTCGGCAGGATGGCGCCGGTGCGTTCACGGATGTAGCCGGTCTTGACGTATTCCGTGATCAGCGACTCCATCATGTTGAGGACCGCTTCATAAAGCGCCGAGTCCACGACCTGGCCGCGGCCGGTCTTTTCGCGGTAGTTGAGCGCGGCGAGCGCGCCAATGCAGGCGTGCACCGCGGCAAGTTCATCGCCAATGCTGATGCCCATGCGCGAAGGGGGTGTCGACGGGTCACCGACCACGTAGCGCAGGCCACCCATGGCTTCGCCGATAGCGCCAAAGCCGGCGCGGTGGGCATAGGGACCGGTCTGGCCATACCCCGAGACGCGGATCATGATCAGGCGGGCATTGATGGCGGAGAGCTCCGGCCAGCCACAGTTCCATTTTTCCATGGTGCCGGGGCGAAAGTTCTCAAGTAGAAAATCAGATTTCGCGACTAAGTCTTTGAGAATGCTCTGACCTTCCGCCTGACGCATGTCCAGCGTGATGACCTTCTTGTTGCGAGCCACGACCGGCCACCACAACGAAGGTTCGCCGGCCTTTTGCCGGCCCCAGCTGCGCAGCGGGTCGCCCTGGCCGGGCGGCTCGATCTTGATGATTTCAGCGCCCAGATCGCCCAACAGCTGGCCACAGAAGGGTCCTGCCAGCAGCGTGCCCATTTCAATCACACGTAAATCGGACAGGGGACCGTTTTTGAACCTAGGATCAGCAGCCATGAACTCCTCGCTCAGGATTTGTCAGACTTAAGGCAGGTGGTCCGGACGTTAAGGATCGGCAAATGAACGGTCAAGCAAACGAGAGCCTCGCGGCCAGTCTGATTGCTAGAATTTTCCACCATGAACAAAGCGCTACCCAAATCCATCGAAATTGTTGAAGTCGGCCCCCGGGATGGCCTGCAAAGTGAATCCGGCGTGTTCTCGACGGCGGACAAGGTCGAGTTCATCAATCAGTTGATCGCAGCGGGGCTGCGGCGCCTGGAAATTACCAGTTTCGTGAATCCGAAGAAGGTCCCGCAGATGGCGGATGCCGAGGCCGTGCTGGCTGCACTCACGAGGCGTCCGGATGTCCGGTATGTGGGTCTGGTTCTCAACCAAAAGGGCTTTGAGCGGGCTGCGGCAGCCAGTTGCAATGAAATCGGCATGGCGGTGGTCGCAAGCGACACGTTTAACCGGCGCAACCAGGGCGTGGGTACCGAAGAGTCGATTGCCGCGTGGTTGCAGATTGCCCGCCAGGCGCATTCGCAGGGTATTCGCCCGCAAGTCACCGTATCCGCCGCGTTCGGTTGCCCGTTTGAGGGAGAAGTGCCGGTCGCGAGGGTCATTGAAGTCGCCAGGCGCGTGGCTGATGGCAATCCGTACGAGATCGCCTTTGCCGACACCATCGGCGTCGGCGTGCCATCCCAGGTCAGCGAAATCCTCGGACGTGCCCGCGAGGCCCTGCCCGGTATGCGCTTGCGCTGCCATTTCCATAACACCCGTAACACCGGGCTGGCCAACGCCTATGCGGCAGTGATGGAAGGCGCGCATGCGCTGGATGCCAGCACCGGCGGGATTGGCGGCTGTCCGTTTGCGCCCGCTGCCACCGGCAACATTCCGACCGAGGACTTGGTCTACATGCTGCATCGCGCTGGTATCCAGACAGGCGTGGATCTCGACGCGCTGATCGAGACCGCGCGCTGGCTGCAAGGCCCGCTGGGCCGCGTGCCGCCGGGCATGCTTGCAAAGGCCGGGAGCTTTCCGCGGACAGTGAACCAAGCAGCGTGAGCACTGGTCACAATTTCCTGCTATTTTTCGCGGGTTCCTAATTTCAACTTGTGAGCCCAAGGGGGGCGCATGTCATATCGATTGGGTGTAGATGTTGGCGGCACGTTCACGGACCTGCTGCTGGTCAATGAAAAAACCGGAATGACCTGGTCGGCCAAAGTGCCGTCCACACCAAAGGATCAGTCCGTCGGGGTATTAAACGGCCTCACGCGGGTTTGCGCAAAAGCGGGCATCAGCCCGACGCAAATTGACCACGTGATGCACGGCACGACGGTCGCGACCAACACGGTGCTAACAGGCACCGGCGCGCGTTGTGGCCTGGTCACGACCAAGGGCTATCGGCAGGTGCTGCAGATTGCGCGCTCCTACGTGCCGGGCGGCCTTGGTGGCTGGGTGATCTACAACAAGTCGCTGCCG
The DNA here is from genome assembly GCA_036786925.1 of Steroidobacteraceae bacterium. GTDB lineage: Bacteria > Pseudomonadota > Gammaproteobacteria > Steroidobacterales > Steroidobacteraceae > UBA964. The sequence goes on along the minus strand of DAIQQI010000237.1, from coordinate 2,682 downwards.
ATGGCGCCACTGGCCTGCACGATCGAGGCCGATGAGCGCGTCAGCGCCAAGGGCGAAGTCGTTCGCGCGCTGGATGAGGCCGCGCTGCGTGCCAGCCTGCGCACCCTCAAGGTGCAGAAGATCGAGGCGCTGACGGTGTCACTGATCAACTCGTTTGCTAACGAGTCGCACGAAAGGCGGGTCAAGAAAATTGCCCAGGAAGAACTGCCGGGCATTCCGGTGTCGCTGTCCTCGGATGTCGTTCCGGAGATGCAGGAATACGAGCGCACGGTAACCACGGTCGCCAATTCCTATGTCGGCCCGCGGGTCGATCGCTATGTGAAGAATCTGCAGGCCAAGCTCAACCAGGCTGCGCAAAACGTCAAGCTGCACATCCTGCGCTCGGATGGCGGACTGGCGTCGGCGTCCTCGGCGGCGGAATTCCCGGTGAATCTGCTGATGTCGGGGCCCGCCGGTGGCGTCACCGGCGCGCTGTGGGTCGCCGTGCAGGCGGGGTTCAAGAATCTTCTGACCGTGGACGTCGGCGGCACCTCGACCGACGTCGCGCTCATCCAGAACGGCGAGGCGCGGCTACGGCGTGAAACGACGGTGGGCGACGTCATCGTGCGTGCTTCATCGGTCGATATCCGTACCGTCGGTGCGGGTGGCGGTTCGATCGCGCATGTGCCCGAACTGACCAAGGCCCTGCGTGTGGGACCGCAATCCGCCGGCGCCGACCCGGGTCCGGCCGCCTATGCCAAGGGTGGCACCGAGCCGACCGTGACCGATGCCAACATCGTCTTAGGTTATCTGCCTGAGGGACAAAAACTGGGCGGCGACATGGTGCTGGATCGCGCCCTCGCGACCAAGGCGGTGCAGAAGGTGGCCGACTCGCTCAAGCTGTCAATCAAGGACGCGGCGCAGGGCATCTACAGCATCGTCAACGAAAACATGGTCGGCGCACTGCGACTGGTATCGGTCGAACAGGGCTACGATCCGCGCGACTACGCGCTGATCGCTTTTGGTGGCGCCGGTCCGCTGCATTCCAACGCATTGTCCCGGCTGCTGGGGTCCTGGCCATCGATCATCCCGCCGGGACCGGGCGTGTTGTGCGCGTTAGGCGACGCGACCACTGCGGTACGCGATGAGCGTGCCCGAACTTACGTCCGTCGTTTCCAGGACACGAGTGCCAGGGAAATCGAACAGATCCTCAAGTCGCTGGCTGCCGAAGCCTCCAAGGCGATCGAAGGCGAGGGCGTGTCCAAGAGCGAAATTACCACGACCTATCAGGTGGACCTGCGTTACCACGGCCAGGGACTCAGATTGACCATCGCGGTCGATCTCAAGGACCTGCAGAAACGCGGCCTGAAAGCAGTGTCCGATCAGTTCGACGAAGAGCACAAGCGCCTGTTCACGTTTGCGCTGCCTCTGGAGCACGAGCTGGTCACGTTGCGCGCTGCAGTTCAGGGCCGCGGCATCAGCATCAAGCGACAGATGGTTGCCAAAGGCGGGTCAGACCCGAAAGCAGCGGCAATTGCGAAACAAAAGGCGTACATGGAAGGCAAGGACGTCACCGCGACGGTGTACGACCGCGCCAAATTGAAGGCAGGCAACAAGATCAAGGGTCCCGCCATCGTAGTGGAAATGGATTCGACCACGGTCATCCTGACCAAGCACACCGGTACGGTCGACAAGTACGGCAATATTTTGATTTACCCGGACAACTACAAGGCTCCGAAGAAAGGTAAGAGGTAACGCACATGCCAGCAGTCATTGTTCAGCGCAACAAGAAGCGCATGAAGAAGGTGAAGGTCGACACCGTCACCATCGACATTATCGAGAGTGCGTTACGCAACGCGCGTTACGAAATGGATACGGTGCTGTTCCGCACGGCGATGTCGCCGGGTATTCGTGAGCAGCACGACGAGTTCCCGATGATCGCGAATCTGGAAGGCAAGCTGGTTGTCGGCCAGTTCGGCTCGTTCGTCTGGGGCTTCATGCAGGGCTACGAAGGCACGGTCGAAGAAGGCGATATCTTCCTGACCTCGGATCCGTACTCGGTCAATGGCGCGATCAGCCACGCCAATGACTGGCTGATGCTGATGCCGATCTACAAGGGCGGCCGCATCATCGCCTGGTCGGCGATGTTTGGTCACATGACGGACGTCGGCGGCAAGGTCCCGGGTTCGCTGCCGACCGACGGCACGACGATCTATGAAGACGGCGTCGTGGTCCCGCCGATCAAGATCTACAAGAAGGGCGTTCTGAACGAGGACGTGCTCAAGGTCGTGCTGCACAACTGCCGCCTGCCGCACTGGAACCTCTCGGATTTCAACGCGATCACGGCCGCGCTGCGTACCGCGGGCATTCGTTGCGTCGAAATCGCCGAGCGCTTTGGCGACGATGTGTTCTATTCCGCGATGGACGCGATGCTAGAGCGCAACAAGCGCGCGATGCGCGAGCTCATCAAGCGCACGGTGCCCGAGAAAAAGCAGTATTTCGAGGATTACATCTGCGACGACGGCCTCGGCATGGGACCGTACAAAATCGCTTGCACGATGTGGCGCGAAGGTGACAAGTGCATCTTCGACTTCGCAGGTACGGATCCACAATCGATGTCCTCGATCAACTTCCTGTTGAACGAGGAAATGTTCAAGATGTTCGCCGGCGTCTACATGATCATGGTCTTCGACCCGCAGATCC
>DAIQQI010000236.1:0-5238 GCA_036786925.1 Steroidobacteraceae bacterium | reverse complement strand
TGGCTTGCGCGCGGCGCTCGATCGCCTCTATCCGGGCGAACTGCTGACCATCCGCCATCACGACGGCGTGCTGATGGAATTGCAGCGCAAGCTGAGTCCGAGCGAGACGCTGCATATCCGTCGCGAGGAAACCGGTTTTGTCAGCACGGTCGCCGAGAATCCGCTGGAAGTCGAAACGCGCACCGCGCGCGCCGTCATCGATTCGTCGCTGTTCCAGGCGGCCGATGCCGCCGGCATCTCGGATATGACCGCGCTCGCGGTCGCCGACATCTTTGCCTGGGACATCGACTTCGCACTTGCGGTGCAACCCGGCGATTCCTTCACGGTGACCTACGAGCGCCAGAACCAGGACGGCGAGTTCCTCAAGGACGGCAAGGTGTTAGCTGTCGAGTTCCAGAACGGCGAGCGCACGCTGCGCGCGGTGCGCTATGTCGCGCCGGACGGCACCGCCCGCTACTACACGCCTGATGGCCGCAGCCTGCGCAAGGCCTTCATTCGCACGCCGGTGGAATTCACGCGCATCAGCTCGCGCTTCAACAGCGCGCGCCGCCATCCGATCCTGAATCGCATCCGCGCGCACCAGGGCGTGGACTACGCGGCCCCGACCGGTACGCCGGTGCATGCGGCCGGCAGCGGGCGCGTGGCCTTTGCGGGCCGGCGCGGCGGCTACGGCAACGTCGTCGAGCTGGCGCATGCTAACGGTGTTAGCACCGTGTACGGCCACCTGTCACGCTTCGGCCGCGGCCTGCGGCGCGGCATGCAGGTCGAGCAGAGCCAGGTCATCGGCTATGTCGGCAGGACCGGTCTCGCGACCGGGCCGCACCTGCACTACGAATACCGGGTCCGTGGCGTCCACAAGGACCCGATGCGGATCCAGTTGCCGACTGCCGAGCCCCTGCCCGCCGATCTGTTAGCCGACTTCCTGGCCAAGACCGGCCCGCTGGTCGCCGGCCTGCAGAACGCAGTCGCCAACCCGGTTCTTGCAGCCCGCTGACGACCGTCACATATCCGTCATAAAGCCCGTGCTGTAATGGCGGCATGAACCGCTTTCTCGACCGGGAGCTGTCCGCGCTGGCATTCAATTCGCGGGTGCTGGCGCAGGCTGCCGACGCCGGCCTGCCGCTGCTGGAACGCCTGAAGTTCCTGTGCATCTCGAGCGCCAACCTCGATGAGTTTTTTGAGATCCGCGTGGCCGGCCTGCAGCAGCAGCGCGCCACCGGGGACGCTGGCAACGTCATCGGCGGGCAACTGGCGGCGATACGTACCGCCGCCCTGGAACTGGTCGCCGCGCAGTATCGTTGCCTGATCGTGGACGTGCTGCCGCAGCTGCGGCTCGCCGGCGTCGACCTGGTGGCGGAGCGCGACTGGCGCCCGCATGAGATCAGCTGGCTGGCAGAGCACTTCAAGACGGAAATTGAACCGGCGTTGAGCCCCATGGCGCTCGATCCGGCGCGGCCGTTTCCGCGCATCCAGAACAAGTCACTGAACTTTGTCGTGCGACTTTCCGGGCAGGGCGGATTCGGCCGCGATGTCAGCCTTGCGATCGTCCAGGCACCGCGGTCGCTGCCGCGCATCCTGCCCTTGCCTGGCGCGGCGGATGAGCGCGAGCGCCGCTACGCGATGCTGTCGTCGATCATGGAAACTTTCGCGGACACGCTGTTCCCGGGACTCAAGCTGCTGTCCTGCCATGCGTTCCGCCTGACCCGCAACAGCGATCTGTACGTGGACGAGGAAGAAGCCGACGACCTCAAGGACGCGCTGCAGGGTGAACTGGCGCAGCGCCGTTACGGCGCCGCGGTGCGCCTCGAGGTGCAGGACACCTGCCCACCCGACGTGGTCGCGCGGCTCGCCGAAGAGTTCGCGCTGGGCGAGAGCGAAATCTTCCGCGTGCCGGAACCCGTGAACCTCAATCGACTGAGCGCTCTGTACGGCATGGTCGACCGGCCGGACCTCAAGTACCGGCCGTTTGTCCCCAGCAACCACGCGGTGCCGGAACGCGGCAGTGAGTTGTTCGCGCGCCTGCGCCGCGGCGACGTCCTGCTGCATCATCCGTATCAGTCCTTCGCGCCGGTCCTGGAGTTGCTGAATACCGCGGCGCACGACCCGAACGTGCTGGCGATCAAGCAGACGCTGTATCGCACCGGCGACGATTCGCCGGTCGCGGAAGCGTTGTTAGCTGCGGCGCTGGCGGGCAAGGACGTCACGGCGGTGATCGAGCTGCGGGCGCGCTTCGACGAGGAAGCTAACATCGAGCTGTCCTCGCGCCTGCAGGAAGGCGGCGCGCACGTGCTGTATGGCGTAGTGGGCTTCAAGACGCATGCCAAGATGACCCTGATCGTGCGGCGCGAGCCGGACGGCATCCGCCGCTACTGCCACCTGGGCACGGGCAATTACCATCCCGGCACCGCGCGTGGCTACACGGATTACGGCCTGCTGACCGCGGACCCGGTGATCGGCCAGGACGTGCATGAGATCTTCCTGCAACTCACCAGCCTGGCGCGCGCCCCCAGGCTGCAGCGGCTGCTGCAGGCGCCGTTTTCCCTGCATGCCACTCTGTTAGCAAAGATCGAGCGCGAAGCGGATCATGCCCGGAATGGCAGGTCGGCGCACATCGTCGCGAAGCTGAACGCGCTGGTCGAGCCGGGCATCATCGCCGCCCTGTACGACGCGTCGGCGGCCGGCGTGCAGATCGACCTGATCGTGCGCGGCATCTGCTGCCTGCGGCCGCAGGTGCCGGGCCTGTCCGACAACATCCGCGTGCGCTCGATCATCGGCCGGTTCCTGGAGCATTCGCGCGTGTTCCGCTTTGCTAACAACGGCGATGATGAGGTCTGGTGCAGCAGCGCGGACTGGATGGAGCGCAATTTCTTCCGCCGCATCGAGGTCGCCTTCCCGATTCTCGATCGCGAGCTGCATGACCGCGTCGTCGAGGACCTGGCGATGGCGCTACGCGACGACTGCGGAGCGTGGATCATGGACGGCGACGGCCGCTACTTCCGCATGACTCCAAACGACCCGGAGCGCTTCGATTTCCAGGCCGAGCTGCTCGCCCTGCACAGCGGTGTCAGCGGCGGCTGAAGACTTTCAGCCGGAAGCCGTAACCGCGCAGCAACTTCTCTTCCTCCGCCAGGTCGGCCATCGTCAGCGGATGGGCGCGCAGCCAGCGGCCCGGAAAATACAGCACCGCGCGTTTCTCCCCCACTTCGATGTCGAGCTTCGGCAGCGGATCGTCACTGCGGCCGCGATGCAGGACCGCGGCTACGCGCAGCAGCACCGTCAGGCAGACGACGCGCTGCTGCCAGTCCGCGGCGATCTGGTCCAGGTCCTCGAACAGCGGCCGGCGCCGGTGATTGCCAACCAGCATGGCGAGCAGGCGTTGCTCGTTGTTAGCAAAGGCCGGCATGTCGGCGTTCGCCAGCAGGTACGCACCATGCAGGTGGAACTTGGAGTGCGCGACGTCCAGGCCGATTTCGTGCAGGCGTGCGGCCCAGGACAGCAGCCTGCGGTTGAGATCGTCTTCCAGCCCCCAGGCGGGCGCGACCTGGGTCAACAGGCTTTGCGCCGTGGCCTCGACCCGCGCGGCCTGCGCGACATCGACGTGGTAACGCTGCTGCATCGCGCGCACCGAGCGCTCGCGCGCATCGTCGCTGTCGCTCATGCGCCCGATCAGGTCGTAGAGCAGGCCGTCACGCATGGCGCCCTCGGTCGGATGCATGCGCTCGATGCCCAGCATCTCGAAGGTCTCGGCCAGGATGGCGATGCCTCCGGCAATCACTTCGCGCCGCTCATGCGACAGGGCTTCGATGGCAAGCTCGCGCATATCGGGGCCATTGGCGATGCGCTCAGTCAGGTCGAGCAACGGATCGATCTCGATGCCCGACGTGCCGGGATTCAGTTCGGCCAGCGCCTCGCCGATCGCCTTGATGGTGCCGGAACTACCTAACACCTGATCCCAGCCGCAGCGCCGCAAACGCGCGAATACCGGCTCGAGTTGCTGCCGGGCTGCGAGACGCGCGCGGCGCATGCGCTTCGGGGTGCTGCGGCCGCCAGGAAAAAACTCGGTGCTGTAGCCGACGCAACCCATTTGCAGGCTGGCCATTTCGAGCGGCGCCATGCCTTCGCCGACGATCAGCTCGGTGCTGCCGCCACCGATGTCGACCACCAGACGCCGGCCGGTCACCGGCGGTGACACATGCGCGACCCCGGAATAAATGAGACGCGCCTCTTCGATGCCTGAGACCACTTCGATCGGGTGGCCGACGGCGCTGCGCGCCCGCGCCAGGAAATCCTTGCCGCGGACCCGCCGCAGCGCACTGGTGCCAACCACGCGCACGTTGTCGGCGTCCATGGAACGCAGTCGCTGGCCGAATCGTTCCAGGCAGGCGAGCGCGCGTTGCGCGACCGAGGGGTCGAGGCTGCCGTCGGGCTTCAGTCCCTCGGCGAGTCGCACCGGCTCGCGCAAGCGGTCCATGACGGACACCTGTCCGTGATGGAAACGGGCGACGACGAGGTGAAAACTGTTGGAGCCGAGATCAACGGCCGCCAGCAGATCGGCCCCACGCCCCACGGATGTTAGATCTTAGGCCGCAAAGGATGAGCCGCAGCCACAGGTCGTGGTTGCGTTGGGATTGCGGATGACGAACTGGGCGCCGTCCAGGCCCTCTCGATAATCGATTTCCGCGCCAGCCAGGTACTGGATGCTCATCGGGTCCACCAGCAGCTTGACGCCGAGGTTCTCGACGCAGGTATCGCCATCCTGCAGCTGCTCGTCAAATTCGAAACCATATTGCATGCCGGAGCAGCCGCCGCCCTGCACATAGACGCGCAGCATCAGCGCCGGATTGCCCTCGCCACGGATCAGGTCGCCGACTTTGCGGGCGGCGGATTCGGTGAAAACCAGGGCGTCGGAGTGTGCGTGGGTATCCATAGGCGGGTGCACTCTACGATGCGGAACGCCTACCGTCAAAATTACCTGGAACCGCCTTCAGCGCGATCGCCGCGGTTTGCGGCGCAACGGTCACTGGCTGGTTGAGGGGCACCATGCGGCCCGCCACCTGGGCGCCCTGGGCCATCTCCACGACGCCGTAACTGACATTGCCCGCGATGCTGGCCTTGGGCCCTAACACCAGCTTTTCGCGCACGGAGACGTCGCCACGAACGACGCCGTTCAGGATCACATTGGGAACGTCAATATTGCCCTCGACCTGGCCCTTTTCGCTGATCCAGAGGGTGGAATTG
>DAIQQI010000235.1:0-5244 GCA_036786925.1 Steroidobacteraceae bacterium | reverse complement strand
ACACCGGATTGATGTCCTCGTAGGGCAGTGCCAGCGAGCTCGCAGCCTGCAATGACAGCGCGTCGTTGTTGCGCCAGCCCGCGGCCGTGCGCACGGCGCCGGCCGCCACGGGCTTGAGGCCGAGGCTGCGGATGCCGGCCTTGTTAGCTTCGCGCAGCAGCGTGGTGGTCCACCAGGTCTTGCCGACGCCGGTATCGGTGCCGGCGATGAAAAACATCCCGCGCATGATTTTCATGGCGGCGCCGGCCGCTCGCGCCGCGCCGCGAGCGAGTTTGTTAGCTGGGCGGCGTCGACGGAAAATTCCTGAGGGCCACCGGTGGTCCTGCCGCCCGCGAATGCGCTGGCATATACGACCTCCCAGCTGGCCGACACCTGGTTGCTGTCCGGCTGGTGCGGGTAGGCGGCGAAAACAGCCTCGAGCCGGCGCCGCCCGGTGAGAGTGCCGCGCCGGCCGGCAGTCGCGTTGCTCGCGCCGCTGTCCTTGAGGTAGTGCATCAGCGCCATGACATCGCGATGCTGGGTCTGCAGGCGGTCGACATCGAGCACCGGCTCGCGAAACCCGCAGCGCATCAGCGCGTCGCCGATGTCGTGCATGTCAAAGAACCGGATCACGTGCTCCTCTGTGTCCACCTGCGCCCAGGCGGTGCGCAGCTCCCGCAGCGTGTCCGGACCCCAGGTCGACAGCACCAGCAGCCCGTCCGGCCGCAGCACCCGCTGCATTTCGCGCAGCACCGCATCCGGATCGCGACACCAGTGCAGCAGCAGATTGCAAAACACCAGGTCGACCGATCGATCGGCGAGCGGCAGCGCGCTGGCATCGGCGCATACCGCTGCGGACAAGGGCGTGGCGCGCCACAGGCGCCGCAGCCTGCCGAACAGCCCCGGCGCAGCGCTGCGCAGTTGCGCGCGGCCGACAGCTAACATCGGCTGCGAGAAATCCATGGCTAACATCGTTGCGGCGGGCCAGATGGCGCGCAGCAGCGGCAAAGCTGCGCAGGTTCCCGCGCCCAGGTCGAGCACGGTCAGCGGCTGTTGGGCACGTCCCTGCAGCAGCCAGCGGCAACGCTCGACCAGCTCCGCCCTGACCGACGCCTGCACTTGCCCGGCCGCGTCATAGGTGCGGCTGGCGCGGTCAAAGTTGCGCCGCACCGCGCGGCGTTCGGGTGGCGGCGCGGTAATCATGGGAAAAGACTCAGAGCCTCGGCAAGCAACTCGACGAGTTTTGCGATGTCGCGGTCGCTGTGCCGCGCGGACAGCGCGATCCGCAGCCGGGCGCTGCCCGCCGGCACCGTCGGTGGGCGAATTGCCTTGACGATCAGGCCGCGTTCCAGCAACCACTCGCTGACCTGCAGCGCACGCCCCGAGTCACCTAACAGCAGCGGTTGAATGGGCGTGGTCGACGCGCTCAGCGGCACGCCCGCGGTCGCGCAGCGCCCGCGAAAATCGCCGATCAGCGTTAGCAGGCGCGTGCGCCGCCAGCCCTCGGACTCGGCCAGTCGCAGCGCGGCGCGGGTTGCCGCTGCGACCGGTTGCGGCGGCGCGGTGGTGTAGATATAGGTGCGCGCTTTCTGCAGGATCCAGTCGATCAGGTCACGCTCCCCGGCGACGAAGGCGCCGAAGCTGCCGAACGCCTTGCCGAGCGTGCCAACCAGCACCGGTACCGCCTCGCTGTCGAGGTTGAAGTGTTCGCAGCTGCCCCGGCCATGCGCGCCTAACACACCGAGCCCGTGCGCATCATCCGCCAGCAGCCAGGCGCCGTGCTGGCGTGCGCAGGCAGCCAGTTCCGGCAGCGGCGCAAGGTCGCCATCCATGCTGAACACGGCGTCGGTGATGATGGCGGCGCTGGCGGCCGGATGTCCGGCGCGCCACTCAGCTAACAAATGGCCGGCCGATGCGTGACCGAGGTGCGGGAAGCGCTGCACCTCGGCGCGCGACAGCGTGCAGGCGTCGATCAGCGAGGCATGATTGAGCGCGTCCGACAACACCAGGTCGCCGCGCCCGACCAGCGCGCCGACGACGCCGAGGTTGGCCATGTAGCCGGTGGCAAACAGCAGTGCGCTTTCGCGTCCTACAAAGTCCGCGAGTTCCGCTTCCAGGGCGGCATGTTCCGGGCCGTGACCTGTCACCAGGTGCGCGGCGCCGCTGCCCGCGCCATAGCTCGCCGCGGCGGCGGCCATGGCCTTTGCTAACGCCGGGTGGCGCGCCAGGCCCAGGTAGTCATTGCTGGAGAAATCGATGGCGTTGGGGCTGGGGAGCGACGCCCGCCGCCGCAGCTGCGCGGCGTCGAGTGCCGCGAGACCGTCGCGCAGCGCGTCAGGAGTGCGGCGCACTTTCGGCCCGCATGCCCAGGCGGCTCAGCAGGCGGCGATCGCGCTCCAGCTCGGGATTGCCGGTCGTTAGCAGCTTCTCGCCATAGAAAATCGAATTGGCGCCCGCCAGGAATGCCAGCGCCTGCAACTCATCGCTCATTGCTTCCCGCCCGGCTGACAGGCGCACATGGGCCCGCGGCATCAGCACCCGCGCGACGGCGATGCAACGGACGAAATCGAACGGATCGACCGGCGCGGCGTCCGCCAGCGGCGTGCCCGGGACCGGCACCAGCTGATTGATGGGCACGCTCTCCGGGTGCTGCGGCAGGTTGGCGAGCGTCTGCAGCATGCGGGCACGATCATGCGTGGTCTCGCCCATGCCGACGATGCCGCCGCAACAGACATTCAGTCCCGCGCCACGCACCGCCTCGAGCGTGTCGAGCCGATCCTGGAAATCACGGGTCTTGATGATCTCGGCATAAAATTCCGGCGACGTGTCGATGTTGTGATTGTAGTAGTCGAGGCCGGCGGCCTTGAGTTCCTGCGCCTGCTCGCTGGTCAGCATGCCGAGCGTTGCGCACGATTCCATACCTAACGCGCGCACTTCGCGCACCATGTCGATGACGATATCGAGATCCTTGCGCTTGGGCGAGCGCCAGGCCGCGCCCATGCAGAAGCGGGTTGCTCCGGCGGCCCTGGCCGCGGTTGCAGCCTCGCGTACTTCTTCGACGGCCAGCAATCTCTCGCGCTCGAGCCCGGTGTCGTAGCGCACGCTCTGCGGGCAGTAGGCGCAGTCCTCCGGACAGCCGCCGGTCTTGATCGACAGCAGTGTCGACAGCTGCACGCTGTTCGGCTGCTGGTACTCGCGGTGCAGTGCCTGGGCGTGAAACATCAGGTCGGAGAACGGCAGCGCAAATAGCGCCTCGACCTCAGCGATGCTCCAGTCGTGGCGGAGGTCTGCTCGTGGACTCAATTGGGCGTTCATCTGCGGCAAAACCTCGTTATCCGTTACGCAATCCGGTCAAACCCGGTCGAAATGCCGCTGTTCCGGGCGCCCTGACGCCGACATGCTGCGAAGCGACAGCCCATCTTCGATGCCTGCTTGGGCAGCTGTCAACTTCAGGAGGGTATTTCAGTTGACGACCTCTCGTTTGCTGTGGCGCTGGATCAGCCTGGCGCTGGCTCCGCCCAGCTGCTGCCTTTGCGGCGGCCGCGGGGAACTCTGGCAGGGTCCGGCGCCCGGGCTCGCCGGCCGCTGGCACCAGATTCCGTTCGATCTCTGCGAATACTGCCTCGCCGCCCTGCCGCGGCCTGCGCCAGCCTGGACCCGCACCTGGCTGCAGCGCAATTCCTGCGACCAGTTCGCTGCGCTGCTCTACCGCTATCCGGTGGATCACATGATCCGGCAATTCAAGTTTTCCGGCGATCGCCCCTGTGGACGCGTACTGGCTACGTTGTTAGGCCGGCTGCGAGTGTCAGATCGCTCGTACCCACTGCCGGATGCCATCGTGCCAGTGCCGATGCACAGCGCGCGGTTTCGCGAGCGCGGCCTCGATCACACGCGGTTGTTAGCTCGCTGGGCGAGCGAAGTGTGCGCCGTGCCGGTGCTGGAGGACTGGCTGCTGCGCGCCCGGGCCACTCCGCCGCAGTCCGGGCTCTCGGGCGCCGCCCGACGCCACAACGTGCAGGGCGCCTTCGCCACGCGGCCGGTCATCGAAGGCAAACTCGTTCGGGAGCCCAGGCACGTCGCGCTGCTGGATGACGTGTTGACCACCGGCAGCACGCTCGCCGCCGCAACCGCAGCGCTGCGGGCCGCGGGGGTCAGGCAGGTCGAGCATTGGGTGCTGGCGCGAACCGCACTGACGGAACCGCTAACGGAAAATATAATCCAGCACGATGCCGACAAACACCATGAGGCCCGCGTAGCGGTTCTCGACAAAAGCCTGGAAACACTGCTCGGGATCGCGCCCGCGAATCAGCCATTGCTGGCGCAGAAAACAGATCGCCAGCGCGCCTAGCCCGAGGTAATACCAAAGACCGAAGCCGAGGCGCCTCGCAACCAGCAGCAGTGCGATGATCATCAACACCTGCATCACGCCGATCATCAGCTTGTCGAGGTCGCCGAACAGCACCGCGGTGGAGCGCACGCCGATGCGCCGGTCATCGTCGCGATCCACCATCGCGTACTCGGTGTCGTAGACCACGGCCCAGAGCAACGCTGCGATAAACAGCAGCCAGCCGTGCCGCGGTATCTCATCGAGCGTCGCCGCGAAGGCCATGGGCACGCCCCAGCCGAACGCCAGGCCCAGGTAAAACTGCGGCGCAGGGAAAAACCGCTTCAGCAGCGGATAGCTGATGGTCAGTGCCGCGCCAATGAACGACAGGCGCAGCGCCAGTGAATTGAGCTGCAGTGCCAGCCACAGCGCGATCGAGACGAAGGCCAGGAACAGCACCCAGGCTTCGCGCGGCGAGACGCGCCGTGCCGCCAGCGGCCGGTCGCGGGTACGGCGCACATGCGGGTCGATATCGCGATCCGCGAGGTCGTTGATCACGCAACCGCCGGCGCGCATCGCCACCGTGCCTAACAGAAAGATCAAAAACAGCCGCGGTGACGGCTTGCCATCGGCGGCCACCCACACGCCCCAGAGCGTCGGCCACAGCAGCAGCCAGATGCCCACGGGCCGATGCATGCGCGTGAGATACGCCCATTCGCGCAGCCGCCGGCCGATGCGCCGCAGCGCCAGCTGCAGGCGACCGGGAGGTACGAAGACCGGGCTTTCAGGTATCGCGTCCGACATGCGGCAAGAATACTTCCTGTAAAAGAAAATCATTGTTAGCCAGCTGGAACACCGAGCGGCGCGCCCACAGCGACTGCGGCGCAAGGCCGGCGTTACGCAGCGCGGTTTTCAGCGCTTCCCTCGCCTCACGGGAGGCC
>DAIQQI010000234.1:0-5248 GCA_036786925.1 Steroidobacteraceae bacterium | reverse complement strand
CAACGCGCGCCGATGATCATCGCGGTGGCGGCGCACGTCACCGCCAGTCACAAGGTTCCGGAAATCGAACAGGTTGTTGCAGTGGGTGCAGCCATCCAGAACATGTTGTTAGCGGCTCAGTCGCTCGGCTTCGGCTCGATGTGGAAAACAGGCGCGCCCGCATACGATGCCAGCGTCAGACAAGCCCTGGGTTTTGCAGCCGATGACCAGATCATCGGGTTTGTATACCTTGGCAGGCGATTGGCGCCCGGCAAGCCCCGCGAACACAGCCTGCAGGGCCTGGTTCGACACCTCTAACCGAACACTGCCGCGGATTATCGCTTGTTGACGCCCTCGAGAATCTCGGCCCGCACATCGGTGATGGTGCGCGCGCTCGACAGGTGCGCGCCCTCGCAGCGATCCGAGCGCGGACAGGCCGAGCTGCGCGGACAGATAATCCGGGCCGGCGCATTGAGCGCCTCGGTCAGCCAGGCAATGTTCAGGACCGATGCAATCCGTGAAATCGCCGCCGCAGCCGGCGCCGGCACCTGCGCATCGCGCTTGAGCCGGCGGCACTCGTCGAATATGGCGTCAAGTATCGACGCCGAGTCCTCGTGATTGGCGTCCAGCGCCGGCAGCAAATCGATGCCGACCGACAGGACATGTGGATTGCCAGCCATGTCGCTGGTGCGCGTGGAATAGCAGCAATACAGCAGCGAGCGATCGCCGTCGCGCAGCAGCGAAATCTGCGCGCCGGACTTCGCGCCCTGGTCGTCGAGCATGCGAAACACCGCCCATTGCGGACAGGGATCCGACACCTGCGCCATGTTGCCCCAGGGCAAGGGGATGCCATTGCCCCGGTAGACAGCGCGCAGATAGCCCGGCGGGTAGGCGTCAAAGAAATGCCAGTAGGGATATGGCGAAACCTTCGTCATGCGCCGCATAACCACCGCGGGCGTCAGCTCGAGGAGCTTGCAGGTCTCGTCCACCCGGTACTGCTGCTGCGTCAGGAAACGCCGGAACGCCGCTTTCGGGGCTAACAGAGCGCCGGCGAAAAACGAGCATTCAAAATCGCGCCACGCGTGCAGTACGTCATTGGGGTTGATGGCCGACGCGCCCGCGCCGCTCTCCTCCGGACTGCCGCCCATCTCGCCGCCACTGGCATGAGCCGACTTGAGGCCATCACCGCCATGCAGCACCTTGTGCGCAATGTGAGCCGCGAGATCGAATTTCAGGCGCGCGGGATCGTTTTGCAGTGCCTTGTTCACATACAGCGTTCCGGGCGGCTCGTAAAACGAACGCACCACGCTGCGCACCTCGCGGTCCTTGTCGCGCGCCAGCAGCGGGCGGCGATCAAACCAGCGGATCTCCAGGTTCAGCTTTTTACATAAGTCGAGCAGGTCCTGGACACCTAACGGAAAGCGCCGCATGCCGACGCTGTCAGCAGCACGTTCCAGTTCGGGAAAATCGTTACGCGAAATTTCCTGGTGCGAACGGATCAGCAAATGCGCAAACTGCCGTCCTGTCGTTCCGGTCTGTTGCAGCAGTTCCGGGATTGCAACCTGCAACAATTCACGCGAAAAAAGGAATGCGGGTTCCAGAGGCAGGGCCGGCTGGCCGCCACGACGAGTCGCTGCGGGCGCGGATTCGGGAGCCGTGGTCTCATCCAGGAACCAGGCGACGTCGCGCTGAAACACCTTGGCAATCAGCTCGAGCATTTCCTCTGACGGCACGCGTTTGCCGCTCTCGATCATGCTGAGGTAGGAGACCGACGGCGCCATTTCCGCATCCTCGGACACGCACCGGGATGAGACTTCGTCCAGTGTCAGTCCGTTGCGCTTGCGCAGCTGTTTCAATTTGACGCCGAGCAGGTGGGTCTTACGACGTATCGTGTCCATGCGTGTCAAATCCGCCTTGTGAAAGTGGCAAATCGATTTCACAGTCAAATTTACACTGTGAAATTTCTATAGTCAAAAAAACCTGCCCAAAGGGCTAGATTGGGCCCATGAACGCTGCCGAAACCTCCGTGAAGGCGACCATGGCGCCCAAGTTGCTGACAATCACCGACCCCGCCATTGCCGGCCAGGAACAGGTGCTCAACCCCCGCGCACTGGATCTGGTCATGGAACTGCATCAGCAGTTCGAACCGCGGCGCCAGGCGCTGCTGCAGAGGCGACAGGAACGCCAGGCGCAGATCGATGCCGGCGCGAAACCCGATTTCCTGCCGGAAACTGCCGAGATCCGCGCCGGCGAGTGGCGCATCGCGCTGGTACCCGCAGACCTCGAGGACCGCCGGGTTGAGATCACCGGACCGGTCGATCGCAAGATGATCATCAACGCGCTGAACGCCCCGGTGCAGTGCTTCATGGCCGATTTTGAAGACTCCAACTCGCCGACTTGGGCCAACGTAATCAACGGCCAGATCAACCTGCGCGACGCGGTTGCCGGGACTATCAGCTTTACCGACCCGGAATCGGGCAAGCAATACCAATTGGGCGAGCGGCCCGCGACGCTGATCGTCCGCCCGCGCGGCTGGCACCTGCCCGAAAAGCACGTACTGGTCGATGGCGCGGCGGTTTCGGGCGCGCTGTTCGATTTTGCAGTCTACCTGGCTAACAACCACGAGCAGCTGCAGCGCTGCGGCACCGGGCCCTATTTCTATCTGCCGAAGATGGAAAGCCACCTCGAGGCGCGGTTGTGGAATGACGTGTTCATTGCGGCACAGGATGCACTGGGAATCACGCGCGGCACGATCAAGGCCACGGTGCTGATTGAAACGATTCTTGCGGCATTCGAGATGGACGAAATCCTGTACGAATTGCGTGACCACATCGTTGGCCTGAATTGCGGCCGCTGGGACTACATTTTCAGTTTCATCAAGAAATTCCGGCTCGACCCCGCATTCGTGGTGCCGGATCGCGCCAGCGTGACCATGGAGAGCCACTTCCTGAAATCCTATGTGACGCTGCTGATCCAGACCTGTCATCGCCGCGGCGCCCACGCGATGGGCGGCATGGCGGCGCAGATTCCAATCCGCAACGATCCCGCTGCTAACGAAGCGGCGATGAAGAAGGTCGCCGCAGACAAGGCTCGCGAAGCCAAGGCGGGCCACGATGGCACCTGGATTGCGCATCCGGGGCTGGCGGATATTGCGCGTGCGGCATTTGACGCCGTGATGACCGGCCCCAACCAGGTCACGCGTCCGCTGTCAGGCGAAAAGATCACAGCCGGCGACCTGCTGCGCGTCCCGACCGGCGTGATTACCGAGGAAGGCCTGCGCCACAACATTCGCGTCGGCATCCAGTATCTCGAGGCCTGGCTGCGCGGCAATGGTTGCGTGCCGCTCTACAACCTGATGGAGGACGCGGCCACCGCCGAGATCAGCCGTGCGCAAGTGTGGCAGTGGATCCATCACGGCTGCCGGACCGAGGATGGAAAAGTCATCACGATCGAGCGCTTCGAGCGCTTGTTAGCCGAGGAGCTTATCCGGATCCACGGCGAAATCGGCGTCACGCGCGTTGCGGCAGGCGTATTCCCGACCGCCGCCCGCCTGTTCTCGCAGATGGCGCAAAGCGAGGATTTCGATGAATTCCTGACCCTGCCCGCTTACGAATACCTGAATTGATCACGCTGACACCGAGGAGACTGACATGAGCACGCCGTACCAACTTCCTGATGCCGCCGAACTCGACAAGAGCTGGAAAACCGATGCCCGCTGGGCCGGCATCAGTCGCGGTTACACCGCCGCGGACGTGGTACGCCTGCGCGGTTCGATTCCGATCGACTACTCGATTGCGCGCATCACTGCGGACAAGCTCTGGCGCTCCATGCATGAAAAACCCTTTGTCAACGCGTTAGGTGCGTTGACCGGCAACCAGGCCATGCAGCAGGTCAAGGCGGGGCTGGATGCCATTTACCTCTCAGGCTGGCAGGTTGCGGGCGATGCCAATCTGTCGGGGCAGATGTACCCGGACCAGTCGCTCTATCCCGCCGACTCGGTGCCGGCGGTCGTACGCCGCATCAACAACACGCTGCGGCGCGCTGATGAGCTGCACCATGCGGAAGGCAACAGCAGCATCGACTGGCTGAAGCCCATCGTCGCTGATGCCGAGGCCGGCTTTGGCGGCGTGCTGAACGCCTTCGAACTGATGAAGCAAATGATCGATGCGGGCGCCGCCGGCGTGCACTTCGAGGATCAGCTGTCCTCGGCCAAGAAATGCGGGCACATGGGCGGCAAGGTCCTGGTGCCCACGCAGGAAGGCATCAACAAGCTCGTGGCCGCGCGCCTGGCGGCCGATGTCTGCAACACGCCGACGATCCTGGTCGCGCGCACTGATGCCGAATCAGCTAATCTCCTGACCGCGGATGTCGATGAGCGGGATCGTCCTTTCATCACGAAAGAAGCGCGCACACCCGAGGGTTTCTTCCATGTCAGGGCGAGCCTTGATCAGGCGATCTCGCGCGGCCTGTCCTACGCGCCCTACGCCGATCTCATCTGGTGCGAAACCGGGCACCCGGACCTCGACGAAGCCAAACAATTCGCCGAAGCGATCCACAAACAGTTCCCGGGCAAGATGCTGGCTTACAACTGCTCGCCATCCTTCAACTGGAAGAAGAAGCTCGACGATCTAACAATCGCGAAATTCCAGCGCGAACTGGGCGCGATGGGCTACAAGTTCCAGTTCATTACGCTGGCCGGATTCCATGCGCTCAACTACTCGATGTTCCAGCTGGCGCGCGGTTACCGCGAGTCACAGATGACTGCCTACGTGAAACTGCAGGAAGCCGAGTTTGGCGCCGAAAAGGACGGCTACACCGCGACGCGGCACCAGCGCGAGGTGGGCGCCGGCTATTTCGACGATGTGACCCAGACCATCATGGCTGGCACGTCATCCACGACGGCTTTGACCGGATCGACGGAATTGCAGCAGTTCCACGGCTAAACGCCCCGAATTAGCGGTCGGTCCAGGAACGCCGGTTGCCGGCCTGCAACCGGCGTTTCCTTTTGGCGGCCGGATTTGCCGTGCCGCAGATAACCCTAGATAATCCGCGCCCCTTCGCATGGGTTCGTATTTCGGAGACCTCTATGGGCGCGACACAATCATTTTCAGTCCCAGGCTCGGGCCTGGCCGCAGAAGCAGCCGAGCTGCTGGCGCAGTTCGGCGTATCCCGCGAGGTCCTGAACCATGCGGGGCCGGACGTGCTGGTCGCACGGTCACCCATCAATGGCGAGATCATCGGGCGCTTGCGCGAACACAGCGCTGCAGAA
>DAIQQI010000025.1:0-17051 GCA_036786925.1 Steroidobacteraceae bacterium | reverse complement strand
CACGGGTTTGCCAGCCAATTTGCCGTGCAGATCCCACAGCGCGGTGTCGAGCCCGGCGATCGCCCGGCAGCGGTAACTGCCCGGGAATTTGTGTTCACGGGCTTCGATGCGCTCGATCAGGACCGGGATGTCCATGGCGTCGGCGCCCAGTGCCCAGGGCGCCACCTGCCGGTGAAATACCTGCGCGGTGATGTCGGCGTTGTAGGTCGAGGTCTGACCCCAGCCGACCTGGCCGGCCGCGGTTGTTAGCTTGACGAAACAGACAAACTCGTTGGCGAAGGTCTCGAGTTTTCCGATGGTATGCATGGTATCGGTCCTGAATATCGGCTGCGGGTGAACAGTGCCAACCCAAACGGCAAGTTTACAGCCTCGGTTTGTCAGCCTCAGGCAGAGGCCCAAGGCGACTTGTTGCGGCAGCGGCGGAGGAGCACAATCTTGATTCCAATCAGAATCCCTTGGGAGGATCCGCCGCAATGTACACACTGAACGTCAATGGCAAGACCCTTGAAGTGGACGTCGAGGCCGACACGCCGCTGCTGTGGGTGCTGCGCGATACCCTGGGGATGACCGGCACGAAGTACGGTTGTGGCATGGCGCTGTGCGGCGCCTGCACCGTGCACCTCGACGGCGAACCGATTCGCTCCTGCGTTACGCCCGTCAGTGCGCTGACCGCCGGCCAGAAGATCACGACCATCGAGGGCCTGTCGGCCGATCGCAGTCACCCGGTGCAGAAAGCCTGGATCGAGCTCGACGTGCCACAATGCGGCTACTGTCAGTCGGGTCAGATCATGTCGGCGGTTGCGCTGCTGGCCAAGACGCCACAGCCGACGGACGCCGATATCGACGCCGCGATGGCCGGTAATTTATGCCGCTGCGGAACCTACCAGCGAATCCGCGCGGCGATTCATCGCGCGGCGGAAATCAAGGGCTCCTGATTTTGTTAGCTTCACACTGCGCCGCAGCGCGCGAGGTGTCTCATGGATAGTGCAGTCAGCCGGCGCGATTTCCTGCAAAAGGGCGCCATTTTGTCCGGTGGATTGGTTCTTGCGATCAACATCCCGGGCTGCGGCCGCAAGTCCGGCGGCAAGCCGGGCGGTGCGCTGGTGCAGTCGGACTTCAGCGCCTGGCTGCAGATCAGCAGCGACGAATCGATTCGTTTTTATTGCGACAAGTCAGAGATGGGTCAGGGCGTCTACACCGCGCTGCCGATGATGCTGGCGGAAGAACTCGGCGTCGCGGTCGACCGGATCAAGGTCGAGATTGCGCCCGCGGGCGCGCCGTTTGTGAATACCTTTTTAGGAACGCAGATTACGGGTGGCAGCACCAGCGTCCGTGAGGGCTGGCCCAAATTGCGGCTGGCGGGCGCGCAGGCGCGCGAGATGCTGATCGCGGCAGCCTGCAATGAATGGGGCATTCCCACGACCGGGTGTCGCGCCGAGGACGGCCAGGTGGTCTCGCCGCGCGGGCAGCGGCTCAGTTTTGGCGCGATGGCCGAGGCCGCGGGCAAGCTGCCGGTTCCCAAAGACGTGGCGCTCCGCAAGTCGCAGGATTTCCGGGTCATCGGCAAGCCGCATGCGCGCCTTGACACACCGGCCAAGGTCGATGGCAGCGCGCAATTCGGCATCGACGTGCGGCTCGACGGCATGCTCTATGGCGCACTGGCACAATCACCCGTGTTAGGCGGCAAGGCGAAGGGTTTCGATGCCACCAAGGCCAAGGCCATGCCGGGCGTCAAGGACGTCATCCTGACGTCGACCGGTGTGGTGGTGCTGGCGGACAGCTGGTGGCGCGCGCGGCGCGCCCGCGACACCCTCAGCATCGAGTGGGACGGCGGTGCTAACAAGGGTCTCGACACTGCCAGGATGTGGCAGGGCCTGCGCACCGCGGCGGCGGGCGCCGGCCAGGAAGTGCGCAACGACGGCGATGCGCTCAAGACGCTGGCCGACGGCGCCAAGTCAGGCGCGAAAGTGCTGCGGGCGGATTATGAACTCCCGTTGCTCGCGCACGCGACTCTCGAGCCGCAGAACTGCACGGCGAGCGTGACCGCCGATGGCTGTGATCTTTACGTGCCCACGCAGATCCAGCAGGTTGCC
Organism: Steroidobacteraceae bacterium; assembly: GCA_036786925.1. Classification (GTDB taxonomy): domain Bacteria; phylum Pseudomonadota; class Gammaproteobacteria; order Steroidobacterales; family Steroidobacteraceae; genus UBA964. The sequence continues at coordinate 14,958 of DAIQQI010000025.1, read as the reverse complement.
CAGGCAACAGCGGCGAGCGCCGCTGGGCTTAAACCCGAGCAGGTGCGCGTGCACACCACGTTTTTGGGCGGCGGGTTTGGCCGGCGGCTGGAGGTGGATTTCATCCCGGCGGCGGTTGAAGCCAGCAAGGCGGCGGGCAAACCGGTCAAGATTCTCTGGACGCGCGAAGACGACATGACCCATGACGCCTACCGGCCGCCAGCGTTCGATCAGGTCGCGGCTGCGTTAGGCAAGGACGGCAAACCGACGGCCTGGCATATTCACCTGACGAGCCCGTCGATTACGGCGCGCATGTTTCCCGGAGTTGTGGAGAAAGCGGTCGACCCGTTTGCGATCGAGGCCGCGGCCAATTACCCCTATGACGTTCCTAACGTGCGGGTCAGCTATCAGCGCCATGAAATCGGCATCAATGTCGGCTACTGGCGGTCGGTCAGCCATGCGCTCAATTGTTTCGTTGCTGAGTCTTTCATGGACGAACTCGCGTTGGCCGCGGGCGCGGATCCGGTCGCATATCGCCTGTCGCTGTTGGCCAGGCAGCCGAGATTTGCCGCGGTGCTGAAGACCGCGACCGACGAAGCTCACTACGCAACGCCGGCCAAGGGACGGCGATTCGGCGTGGCGCTGATGGAAGGTTACGGCACCTACATGGCGCAGGTCGCCGAGGTTTCGTTAGCCGACGGCAAGCTCAAAGTGCATCATGTGCACTGCGCGCTCGATTGCGGGCAGGTCATCAACCCGAAAATTGTCGAATCGCAGGTGGAAAGCGCCTTGCTGTTTGGATTGACCGCCGCGTTGTGGGGCCAGATCGACCTCAAGGGCGGGCGCGTGCAACAGACCAATTTCGATCGCTATCGCCTGCTGCGGATGCCGGAAATCCCAAAGATTTCAACCTATGTCCTCGACAGCAATGCCGAGCCTGGCGGCATCGGCGAACCTGCGACCGCGCTGATCGCGCCGGCCATCTGCAACGGCATATACGCGTTGACGCAACAGCGAGTGCGGTCGCTGCCGCTGGCCAGGCACGGATTTGCCTGAGCCGGTCAGCCCTGGGTGATGGCCTTGGCGAATGTCATCCACGTGGGGCTGCCGTAGGCCCAGTAGACACTGAGCTGAACCGTCAGCATGACGATCGCGCTGAACCAATAGGCGCCGTGAACGCGCTTGTTAGTGCGGTAGTCATGGACCATGGCCGCGACCAGCAGCAACTCGGCCACCGCCAATGCAATCGTAGTCGCATGCTCGGGGACGCCTGCGGGAATGGTCAGGCGGCCGACGGCCGGACTCGTGAAAGTAAACAGCGATACCAGCATCAGTCGCTTGTGCCAGTCACTGCGGCGCCGGTTCCAGACCGCCACGCCAAAAATCACCAGCGTGCCCGTGATACCGATCAGCGGCAGCGCCATGAAAGCTAACGGCGGCGGCGAGCCCGGCGGCGCATGGCCAAGTTGTCCGGCATTGATGGCGGTCGCGTAGCCCAGGGTCAAAACCACGCCAAACAGGATGACCCCCAGGATGCCGAGCTGGCGATGCGGCGCCGGTTTCCGGTACGCGATCAATGCCACCTGCGTCAGGAACAGCAGGGTCCACGCCGTGAATACCACACCATGCGTGATCGACATCGGCGACAACGGTGGCGGGGCGTGAATGACCGATTTGAGGTAGAACGACGGGGCGAAGCCCAGAAAGATGATCCCGGCGGAGATTGCACTCATCGCCAGGAAAAACCTGCCTCCCGAGTCCCAGGCTTCATTTTGAACAGCATTGGCCGGCCTTTGCGCCACGACATCCATGATAGGTGCTCCTGTCGCCGATGCCCTGAACGGCACCGCCATTACTATTGCTCCTCAGATTGATCCTGGTCAATGCGAATCGGTCGGACCTGGCCTAGCTTGATGTTTCGGAGGTGGAAACATGGACGAGGCGGACTTCCGGCACGCAATTCAGGCCAGTAATCAGGACCCGATTCCCCGCGACATCGTGTTGCAGGTCTGTCTGGCGGAGCAGGGCGCCAAGGCGGTTCTGCAGCGCCTGTATCGGGAAGTGGAAATTCTCGCGCCCCTGTTGGCGCGCGACCGTGCGGTTGTGCGGCTGGTTTTTGAAGGCGACGGACTGGCGCGGCTGGAGGCGTCCGAGCGTGCCGACCTGCTGCGGTCCCTGGCACAGCATTTCTCGCTGGTTCCTAACGCGCTGGCGCCCGAAGCGGGCGACTTCGAAGGTTGCGATGTGCTCGGCCTGGGGCCTAGCGCCGCAAGTCGGTTCGGAGACTGCCTGGCGCTCAATGCTACCGACCCTGTCGCCTACTGCAGATCGCTCGACCAGGGGCGCCTGCCGATCGTAGAGATGCTAACGAACTCGAATCAACGCGCATAACGCCGTATCATGGGCACTTGCGTATCACAGCGACAACCAGCGCGGCCTTCGCCGACGACGGCAGCGACGTCAAGTTCTGCTCGACCTGTGCGTTCGGCGCGGTGTGCATGCCGAACGGTTATGACAAGCCCACGCTGCAGGCGCTGCATTGCGTGGTTGAGCATGTCGGGCCGTTCCGGGAAGGGGAGTGCCTGTTTCGTGCTAACGACCCGTTCGGCGCGATCTTCGCGGTGCGCGGCGGCACGGTCAAGACCAGCGTGGTCGATAGCCTCGGGCGTGAGCAGGTCCTCGGGTTTTACCTTCCGGGGGAGATGGTTGGCCTGAACGCCATTCACCCGGACTACTATCCCTGCGATGCCATCGCGCTGGACTCCGTCTATCTCTGCCGTTTTTCATTTCCGGCGCTCGCGACCCTGGCGGCGCGGATACCGGGAATTCAGCAACAGCTGTTTCGGCTGCTGAGCAAGGATATCGGTACGGCATCCCTGCTGGCCGGTGATTTCAGCGCCGAAGAGCGCATGGCCGCGTTTCTGGTGGCGCTGGCGGATCGCTACGCCGCGCGTGGCTTCTCCGCCACGGCTTTTCGGCTGTCGATGCCACGCGCGGATATCGCCAACTATCTGCGACTGGCAGCCGAGACTGTTAGCCGGGTCCTGCGGCGCTTCCAGGATCAGCACCTGATCCGGGTCGAGGGCCGCGATGTCGAGTTCGTCGACTCGGTTGCGCTGCGCGCCCTGGCGCGCAACGTCCTGCATTCGTAGTTTCCGCATACCCGCACGGCGCTTGATCCAGATCAGGGCGACTCGCCGGGCCGCTGCCTAGGATCCCTGCCAGCGGATACCCGTGGGAGAAAGCGATGTCGGAAACCAAACGTCTGTGGATCGGTCTCGGCCTGCTGCTGGGCAGCACCTTTGCAGTGCTGTTGTGGATGGGAGGCGAGGTGTATCGCGCGGCGCCGCCGATGCCGGAGCGCGTTGCCACTACAAGCGGTCAGATTCTTTATACACGCGACGACATTGAAACCGGCCGCCAGGTCTGGCAGTCGTTCGGTGGGCAGCAGCTTGGCTCGATCTGGGGCCATGGCGCACTGGTTGCGCCTGACTGGAGTGCGGACTGGCTGCACCGGGAAGCCGACGCTTTGCTCAACGTCTGGGCACAGCGCGAATTCGGCGGTACCTTCGCTACGTTGCGCCCGGTCGACCAGGAAGTACTCAAGTTGCGGCTGCGCGAGACCCTCCGGCCTAACACCTTTGACGAGGGCACGCAGACAATCACCGTCTCCGACGATCGCGCGCAAGCGATCAGTGCAGTAGTTGCCCACTACGAAAGCCTGTTCGGCAATGATCCGGCGACCGACAAGCTGCGCGAAACCTATGCGATGCGCGACAATACGGTCGACACACTCGAGCATCGCCGCGCCCTGACCGGGTTTTTCTTCTGGACCTCGTGGTCGGCGGTCACCGAGCGGCCCGGCTCCAAAGCCAGCTACACCAGCAATTGGCCCTACGATCCAATCGTCGGCAACACGCCGACCGCCGGCACTTTCCTGTGGACGGTGTTCAGCATCATATTCATGATTGCGGGCATTGGCTTGTTAGCCTGGCATTATGCGGCTTATCACGGCAAGGAGCCGCGGCTGGTGCCGCCGGCGTCCGATCCGCTGCAGGGTTTGGTGATCACGCCGTCCATGCGCGCCACCGCCAAGTACTTCTGGGTGGTCATGGCGCTGTTCCTCGTGCAGATTCTGCTCGGCGCGATCACGGCGCACTACCAGGTCGAGCGCGAGTTCTACGGATTCCAGATCTCCCAGTTCCTGCCGTATTCGATTACGCGCAGCTGGCATACCGAACTTGCGGTGTTGTGGATTGCCACAGCCTGGCTGGCGACCGGTCTTTACATAGCGCCGGCCATATCCGGCCACGAGCCGCGCTTTCAGTGGCTCGGTGTCAATGTGCTGTTCGTCTGCCTGCTGATCATCGTGGTTGGCGCATTTACGGGCCAATGGTTCGCGGTGATGCAGAAGCTCGGGCTGGCTAACAACTTCTGGTTCGGCCACCAGGGCTGGGAATACGTCGACCTCGGCCGCTTCTGGCAGGTGTTCCTGTTCCTGGGGCTAATCATCTGGCTCACGCTCGTAGGCAGGGCGCTGTGGCCGGCGCTGCGTCGCAAGGACGACATGGCATCCATCGTCGGGCTGCTGTTCCTGTCGACCATCGCGATCGGCATGTTTTACGGTGCCGGCCTGATGTGGGGCGAGAACACCCACCTGTCGGTAGTCGAATACTGGCGCTGGTGGGTGGTGCACCTGTGGGTCGAAGGATTCTTCGAAGTCTTTGCCGTCGCAGTCATCAGTTTCATATTCGTCAAGCTGGGCCTGGTGCGGGCGCGAACCGCGACCGTCAACGTGCTGTTCGCCACCATCGTCTTCATGGCGGGCGGCGTGTTAGGTACCTTCCATCATCTTTACTGGGCGGGCACGCCGATTGCGATCCTTGCGCTGGGCGCGTCGTTCTCGGCACTGGAAGTGGTGCCGCTGGCGCTGATCGGCCTGGAAGCCTTTGACACCTGGACGCACAGCCGCGCCACGCCCTGGATGGCACGGTACCGCTGGCCGATACTGTTCTTCCTGGCAGTGTCATTCTGGAACCTGGTCGGTGCGGGCTTGTTCGGATTCCTGATCAACACCCCGCTCGCGCTGTATTACATGCAGGGCCTGAATCTCACGCCGTTACATGGGCATACCGCCTTGTTCGGTGTCTACGGCATGCTGGGCATCGGGTTGATGCTGTTTTGCCTGCGCGGTCTCAAACCAGAACTTGCATGGCGGGACGGGACACTGCGCGCCACGTTCCTGTCGCTCAATATTGGTCTCGGGTTGATGGCTTTGTTAGCTTTGTTGCCCATGGGCGTATTGCAGCTGCAGGCGGCACTCGAGAATGGCTACTGGTACTCGCGCTCGGCCGAGTTCATGGGTCGTCCATTGATGCACCTGCTGGTCTGGATGCGCGTGCCCGGCGACACCATATTCTCGGTCGGAGCGCTGATCCTCGCCTGGTTTGTGATGCGACTGTGGATCGCACCACGCAAGGATACCGGCGCGGGATCCTGACGGCGCGTGCTGGAGTTCTACCCCGCGATCAGGCTGTTCCACATCAGCGTGGTGCTGATGTCGGGCGGTCTGTTTCTGATTCGCGGTGTGCTGACGCTGGCGGGCTGGCGCTACGCGAGCCATGTCGTGTTGCGCTGGCTCGCATATGCCATCGATTGTGCGCTGCTGACGGCGGCGCTGATGCTTGTCACCATGCTGCACCAGTATCCCTTTGTGCAGGACTGGCTAACGGTCAAGCTGCTGCTGGTCGTGGTTTACATCGGCCTGGGCACTTTCGCGCTGCGCCAAGCCAGTTTCAACCGCCCGCAGGCGCAGTGTTACGTGGCAGCTGGCGTCGCCTACTTCTACATGATCAGCGTCGCGTTGACACATCATCCGCTGGGCATTTTCCATACGTGGTTATACTGACAAGCGACCCTGCACGGCTTGATGCATGTCAATGCGCGCCGGTCGGGCAGTCATTAATCTTTCAACCATCGGGATTTCAGAACGTCAGGGTGCACATTTATGAAACGGCAAGCAAAATTATCAGTTGCGTTGATTACGGCAATGTTGCTGATCGGCTGTCAGGGCGGATCGCAGGCGCCGGTCGTGGCCACGGACACGGGCGGGTCGGCCGCCGGGGACTTCGGGCCGCCGCAGGGCGAACCGATCAAGGCCGTCCTCACCAGTCCGCCTAACGTGCCGCCACCCACGAACCGGACTGCGCCCGCCAAGGTGATCGTCGAACTGGAAGTGCGCGAAGTCGAGAAGGAGATTTCGGAGGGCGTGAAGTACACGTTCTGGACTTTCGGCGGCACCGTGCCCGGCAGCTTTATTCGCGTGCGCCAGGGCGACACCGTGGAGTTTCATCTCAAGAATCACCCCGATTCCAAGATGCCGCATAACATCGACCTGCACGCCGTAACCGGGCCCGGCGGTGGCGCCACGTCCAGCTTCACGGCCCCGGGCCACCAATCGCAGTTCACGTTCAAGGCCCTGAATGCGGGCCTTTATATCTACCACTGCGCGACTGCGCCGGTGGGAATGCACGTGGCTAACGGCATGTACGGCCTGATCCTGGTCGAGCCGCCGGAGGGTCTGCGCAAGGTGGACCGCGAGTACTACGTCGTGCAGGGCGATTTCTACACCGTCGGCAAGTATCGCGAAAAAGGCGTGCAGCCCTTCGATATGCAGAAGGCGATCGACGAGCACGCGACTTACGTGCTGTTCAACGGCTCCGAAGGCGCAATGCTGGGCGACAACGCCTTGAAGGCCAAGGTTGGCGAGACAGTCCGCCTGTATGTGGGCAACGGCGGTCCGAATCTGAGTTCCAGTTTCCATGTGATCGGCGAGATTTTCGATCGCGTCTACACCGAGGGCGGCACCCGTTATCAGGAGAATGTGCAGACCACAATGGTGCCGGCTGGCGGCTCGGCCATGGTCGAATTCCGCATGGAGGTGCCGGGCACCAGCATCCTGGTCGATCACGCGCTGTTCCGCGCATTCAACAAGGGCGCTCTGGGCATGATCAAGACCGAGGGACCGGATAACAAGGCGGTGTACTCGGGCAAGGAAGTCGACAGCGTGTACCTCGGCGACAAGGCGGTCAGCGCGACACCGGTCGCGGAGGCCGCAACCGCAAGCGCCAGCGGCGCTCTGACGCTCAAACAGCAGATTGGCGCAGGCGCGGCACTTTACAACGGCACCTGCTCCGTCTGCCATCAGGCTAACGGCGAAGGCCTGCCCGCGGTGTTCCCGCCGCTCGCCAAGTCCGACTACCTCAAGGCGGATAGCAATCGCGCGATCAGCGCGGTGCTAAATGGTCTCAGCGGCCCTGTCAAGGTAAACGGCAAGGACTTCAACTCGGTGATGCCGCCGATGAGTCAGCTCAACGATGATGAAGTTGCGCACATTCTCACCTATGTCCTCAACAGCTGGGGCAACCCGGGCGGACAGGTCAGTGCGGCGCAGGTTGCCAAGGTTCGTGGCACCACCGCCAGGCCGAAGGGCGCGGCGAACTAGCGTCATGCGCCCCGCGGTGTTAGTTCTGGGATTGCTGGTGGCCGCCGCCCAGGGCAGCGGCTACCAGCGAGTCCCCGGCGGCGAATATCGCTCGGTCCTGAAGTACGAGGACCTGAAGGGCAGTCGCGCGGTCGCCGCTTTTGAGCTGATGACGCAACCTGTGACCAATGGTGAATTTCTGAAATTCGTCAGGACCCACCGGGAGTGGCAGCGCGGTCGCGCGTTGCCCCTGTACGCGGAGCCCAGCGCCTACTTGTCCCACTGGCAGACACCGACCGCCCTTGGCCCTGTCACGTCGGCCCGGCAGCCGGTGACGCGCGTCAGCTGGTTCGCTGCCACTGCGTACTGCGAGGCGCAGGGCGCGCGGCTGCCAACCTGGAGCGAATGGGAGTACGTGGCGGCGGCCGACGAAACGCACCGCGATGCGCGCCAGGATCCCGCCTGGCGCGAACGGATTCTCGCCTGGTATGCAAGGAGCGCCGGCGCAGGTCTTGGCGTCGTTGGCTCGACGCCGCCTAACGTCTACGGCATACAGGATTTGCATGGCCTGGTGTGGGAATGGACCGATGACTACTCGGCCATGCTGGTGTCGGCGGACAATCGCAGCCAGTCGGAAGCGGACCGGGCGCGCTTCTGCGGCGCGGGGGCGCTGGCGGTCGATGATCGCGAGAACTATCCGGTGATGATGCGCGTGGCCCTGCTGTCGTCGCTGCGCGGCGCCGACAGCACCAGCAGTCTCGGTTTTCGCTGCGCACGGAGTATCCGATGAAATCTGTTAGCCGTTGGAGCCGTCCAGCATTGTGGTTTTGCGGACTGTTGACTGCCGCAACTACGGCGCTGGCCGCGCAGCCACCTTTGCCGGGCGATTCCGTGCTGCAACTGCCGGGTGTTTTCGTCGATCAGGCGTCGCGGCGCTTTACGCTCGCCACCCGCCGTGGGCAGCCGCAACTCATCAGCATGTTTTACGCCAACTGCCAGTCGATATGCCCGCTGCTGATAGAGACCAGCACCGCGGTCGTGAATACGCTGGAGCCGGCGCAGCGCAGCCGCCTGCGGGTGCTGCTGGTGAGCCTAGACCCGGCGCGCGATACGCCTGCGGCGCTTGCTCAAGTGGTACGCGACCACCGCCTCGATACGACCCGCTGGACGCTGGCTCGCACTGAACCGGCGGTCGTACGGCGCCTGGCCGCTGTGCTCGATATCCGCTATCGCCAATTGGAAGGCGGTGAGTTCAATCACACCAGCGTGCTGATCCTGCTTGACGGGCAGGGGCGGATGCTGGCGCGCACCGAACAGCTGGGCGCCAGGCCTGACCCGCAGTTTGTGGCGGCAATTCGCGGCGCGTTGCAGCAGGGAAAGTAGGGTGGCTTTGTGACGCGGTCTTTGGCCTGGGTCGCTTTGTTAGGGATGACGGCGGCCTCTTATGCCGCGGAGCCGGATCTAACGGCTGCATTACTCGGCGGCAAACCCAAACTGAATCTGCGCATGCGAATCGAAGAAGTCCGCGACGATGCGCTGGCGCGCTCGGCGTCCGCGCCAACCTTCCGCGCGCGCTTCAACTACGAGACCCTGAGCTGGCATCACAGCAGCCTGTTGCTGGAAGTGGATCACCTCGGCACCTGGGGTGGCGAGGCCTACAACAGCACCCGCAACGGCCGCACTGATCGTCCGCAGGTTCCGGATCCGCGCGCAACCGATCTCAACCAGGCGGCACTGAAGATTACGACGCCAAAAGATGATTGGGTGTTAGGCCGGCAGCGTATCGCGCTGGATAACCACCGCCTGATCGGTGGCTCGGCATGGCGTCAGAATGAGCAGACTTTTGACGCGCTGACTGTGAGGACACGGCGCCTGTCGCGCACCCTGCTCAGCTATTCGTACCTGGATAATGTCAATCGCGTATTCGGGCCCGATGCGGGCAACCCGCCGCCCGATCTGCGCCTGCAGGGCCATTTGCTGGGAGCGCTGATCGATCTGAAGAAAGCCGGCAAGCTCAGTGTCTTCGGGCAGTCTCTGGATATCCGGACGACGCCCGCTCTGGCACACCAGAATGTCGGATTCCTGTGGACCGGCAGTCATGCAGCTAACAAGACCTGGTCGATACCCTGGACGCTATCCGCAGTGCAACAGCAGGACGCCGGCCGCAACCCCACGGATTACAGCGCGGACTATTACAAGCTGGAACTCGGCGCCATGCGCAAGGAGTTCGGGGTCCGGGCCGGCCTCGAGGTTCTGGGCGGAGACGCCACCCGGACCGAGCATCGATTCCAGACGCCGCTCGCCACACTGCATGCATTTCAGGGATGGGCCGATAAGTTCCTGACCACACCGCCGCAGGGTGTGCAGGACTTCTATGTCGATCTCAGCGGGCACCGCTGGGGGCTGGATGCGACAGTGGTTTGGCATGACTTTCGCGCCGAGGCGACTTCGCAACGATACGGCGATGAGTGGGATATCTCAGTCAGTCGAAAGTTTTCGCCGCATTTCGAGTTGCTGTTGAAAGCCGCGAATTACCGCAGCGCCGGGTTTGGGCGGGACACGCGCAAGCTCTGGGTGCAGTTCAGCGCCGACTACCCATAGCCGGTCACCGTCGTGGAAGGGATTCGACGCGGCGCTGCCGGCCGGCTAGATTGCCGTGGTGCCATCGCGCGCCGAAAGACAGACTGACGTAGATGTGCTGATTGTCGGCGCCGGATTCGCCGGCCTCTATATGTTGCACCGGGCGCGTAGTCTGGGGCTGCGCGCGCGGGTGCTGGAAGCGGGCGATGGTGTGGGCGGCACCTGGTACTGGAATCGCTATCCCGGCGCGCGCTGCGACGTCGAAAGCCTGCAGTACTCGTACCAGTTTTCTCCCGAGTTGCAGCAGGAGTGGCGCTGGAGCGAAAAATACGCGACCCAGGCCGAGATCCTGCGTTACATCGAGCATGTCGCCGACCGCTTTGATCTGCGCCGCGATATCCATTTTGGCCAGCGTGTTAGCTCGGCGCTGTTTGATGAGGCAAGCGCCTGCTGGAACGTTGCGACGACGCAGGGCGAGCGACTGAGCACGCGCTATCTGGTGCTCGCGGTGGGGTGCCTGTCGAGCGCCAACCAGCCGGAGATTGCCAGATTCAAAGAGTTCCAGGGCAAGACTTACCACACGGGTCACTGGCCGCAAACGCCCGTGGATTTTTCCGGGCAGCGCGTCGCCGTGATCGGCACGGGATCGTCGGGAATCCAGTGCATCCCGATAATCGCCGCACAGGCGAGCCAGCTGACGGTGTTCCAGCGTACGCCCAACTATGCGGTGCCGGCCTGGAACGCGCCGCTGGATGACGAGGCCGACTGTCAGGTCAAGGCGGACTACGCCGCGCTGCGGGCCCGCGCCAGGCAGCGACCGACGGGCTATGTGTTTCCGTTCGATGAGCGGTCTGCGCTCTCGGTCACAGACGAACAGCGCGACGCGCAGTACGAGAAATTCTGGCGACTGGGCGGGCTCAAGTTCCTGGGTGCATTCGGCGATCTGCTGCTCAACCCGCAGGCTAACGAAACCGCCGCGCGCTTCGTGCAACAGAAGATTCGCGCCCGGATCCAGGATCCCGCGCTGGCCGACAAGCTCGTGCCGCGGGGCGTGATCGGCTCCAAGCGCCTGTGCGTCGAGAGCAATTACTACGAGACCTTCAACCGGCCTAACGTCAGTCTCGTGGATATCCGTCAGCAGCCGCTCGAACGGTTTACCGCCAACGGCCTGGTTGCTGGCGGGCGAGAGCTTGTTTTCGATGCCGTGGTTTTCGCCACTGGTTTCGATGCCGTCATCGGGTCCTTGTTGCGCATCGATCTGCGCGGCCGGGCGGGGCGGCGGCTCAGCGATCACTGGCTCGAGCAGCCCAGTTCCTACCTGGGACTGGCGGTGGCGGGCTTTCCGAACCTGTTCATGATCAACGGGCCGGGCAGTCCCTCGGTGCTTTCTAACATGGTGCAGAGCATCGAGCAGCATGTCGACCTGATTTGCGGGTGCCTCGCGCACATGCAGAATAATGGACTCGCGGTCTGCGAAGCGGAAACGGCAGCCGCGGACGCCTGGACCGCGCATTGCCGGGAGGTCGTAGCTCGCTCGATGCGTGCCACGGAGGATTCATGGTACGTCGGAGCTAACATCCCGGGGCGGCCGCGGGTGTTCATGCCGTATGCGGGCGGAGTTCCCGCGTATCTGCGCAAGTGCGACGAAGTGGTGGCGGCGGGATACGCGGGTTTCATGTTTCACGAGGCGCGCAGTGAGTAAATCATTGCCGGACCCGCCGCTCGCGGCGCAGGAGTTGAGCAGGATCTCGGCCGAGACGCTCGCGCATTACGAGCAGCGTGCCGCGGAGTTTCGCGACGGCACCCTGGGCCACGACGTGAGCCAGAACATCGCAGCGCTGTTGCGTCACATCAAAGCCGCGCCCCCGTTTACGATTCTCGATTTCGGTTGCGGTCCGGGACGCGATCTCAAGACCTTCGCGGCAATGGGGCATCGGGCCATCGGTCTGGAGGGGGCCAGCGCATTTGCAGCCATGGCCCGCGAGTTCAGCGGCTGTGACGTGTGGCAGCAGGACTTCCTGAATCTCGAGCTGCCTCGGCAGAGCTTCGATGGCGTCTTTGCTAACGCGAGCCTGTTTCACATTCCATCGCAGGAATTGCCGCGGGTCCTGCGGCAATTGCACGCGGCGTTGCGACCTGATGGCGTGCTGTTCGCATCCAATCCCCATGGGGACAATCAGGAAGGCTGGAATCGCGGGCGCTACGGCGCCTATCACGATCGCGAAAAATGGCTGCAATACCTGCAGGCCGCTGGGTTCGCGGAACTTGAACATTACTACCGGCCGGCCGGACTGCCGCGTGAACAGCAGCCCTGGCTCGCGACAGTCGCGCGGCGGCTAACAAACGCTCATTAAAGTAATAGCTTATTAAAACGCTATAAGCTATTGAAAAATAAGGTGATGGCTCCCTGGGTTGGACTCGAACCAACGACCAACGGATTAACAGTCCGACGCTCTACCAACTGAGCTACCAGGGAACGGATCTAAAACGAGGCGCGGATTCTGGTGAAACAGGCCCCGGGCGTCAAGCGCCTGGATCGCAATGCCATTCGCCTGTTTTCAGGCCCCTATTGGCAGGCCTTGGCAATGCGGTCCAGCGCCTTGATCAGGAGCTCATTGCTGGTGGCAAATGAGATCCGCATATGGCCCGGCGCACCAAAGCTGGAGCCCGCGACGACCGCCACGCCGACGGTATGCAGGAGGTACTCGGCGAATTGGTTGTCGTCTTTGTGGCCCAGCTTGGCCATGGCCTTGGAGACGTCTGCAAAGGCATAGAACGTGCCGGCGCCGGGCAGGCAGCTGATCCCCGGGATGGCGTTGAGGCCGGCAACCACGAGATCGTGGCGCTTCTTGTAAGCCTCATTCATCTCGGCGACGCAGGACTGGTCCCCTAACAACGCGGCGGTCGCGGCTTTCTGCGCGATGCTGGACGGATTGCTGGTCGACTGGCTCTGAATGACGCTCATCGCAGCGACGATTTCCCGGGGACCGCCGCAATAGCCCATGCGCCAGCCGGTCATCGCATACGACTTGGAATGGCCGTTGATGGTGACGGTGCGTCCGTACAGTTCCGGCACGGCCGTGACCAGCGAACAGAAGGGCTCGGGCGCCCAGTAGATCTTTTCGTACATGTCATCGGTGCCGATGAGCACGCGCGGATGCTTGAGCAGCACCTCGCCTAACGCGCGCAGCTCGGCGCGCGTGTAAGCAGCGCCGGTCGGGTTCGACGGCGAATTCAGCAGCAGCAATTTGGTCTTGGGCGTGATCGCCGCTTCCAGCTGGCGCGGCGTGATCTTGTAGCCCTGCGCAGGGCCTGCATCCGGCGTGACCGGCAGGCCGTCCGCCAGCATGACCATGTCCGGGTACGACACCCAGTAGGGCGAGGGAATGATGACCTCGTCGCCGGCATCCAGCACCGCAAGGCAGAGATTGAAAATCGTTTGCTTGGCGCCGGTCGAGACCAGGATCTGGTTGCGCTCGTACTTCAGGCCGTTGTCGCGCTCAAACTTCTGGATGATCGCGTCCTTGAGTTCGGCGATACCGCCCACATCGGTGTAGCGGGTGAAATGTTTCTGGATCGCTTCGATGCCCGCCTGCTCGATAAAAACCGGTGTGTTGAAGTCGGGCTCACCGGTGCTGAGACTGATGATGTCCTTGCCTTCCGCCTTGAGGCGGGCGGCGGCCGCGGCGACGGCCATGGTCGGAGACGTTTTGACGCGCTGGACGCGTCGCGAAAGCACTGAAGACAAAGTAAGGCCCTGCATGGTTGGGTAGCAACGGGGAACGGGGCGTATATTAGTCGATTCCGGGATTCATTGAGCATGGAAAAGACGCCTTTTCAGCTGCGTTCGGACTACCAGCCTGCGGGCGACCAGCCGCAGGCGATCGCACGCCTGTGCGAAGGCCTGGAAGCGGGTTTGGCGCATCAAACCTTGCTGGGCGTGACCGGGTCCGGGAAGACTTTCACGATTGCCAATGTCATCGATCGGCTGCAGCGGCCGACGCTGGTGATCGCCCACAACAAGACGCTGGCCGCCCAGTTGTATGGCGAGTTCCGCGATTACTTTCCGCACAACGCGGTCGAGTATTTCGTTTCCTACTACGACTACTACCAGCCTGAGGCCTATGTGCCCTCGAGCGATACCTACATCGAGAAGGATGCCTCGATCAACGCGCATATCGAACAGATGCGATTGTCAGCGACCAAGGCTTTGTTAGAGCGGCGCGACAGCATCATCGTGGCGACAGTGTCGTCGATCTACGGCCTCGGCGACCCGCAGGCATACCTTGCGATGGTGCTGCATCTGTCGCGCGGCGACCGGCTCGATCAGCGCTACCTGCTGCGCCGTCTCGCCGACATGCAGTACACGCGCAACGAAATCGATTTCTCGCAGGGCACGTTCCGGGTGCGCGGCGATGTCGTCGACATTTTTCCGGCCGAGTCGGAACGCGATGCGCTGCGCGTCGAGCTGTTCGACGAGACCATCGAAAATCTGCAGCTCTTCGATCCATTGACCGGTGAGGTCAAGCGCAAGATCCCGCGTTTCACGGTGTATCCGGGTACGCATTACGTCACGCCCAAGGATCAGATCCTGAAGGCGGTGGACCAGATCCGTAACGAGCTGCGTGAGCGGCTCGCGGAATTGCGCGCGCAGGACAAGCTGGTCGAAGCGCAGCGGCTCGAGCAGCGCACCATGTTCGACATGGAAATGATGCAGGAAGTCGGCTACTGCTCCGGCATCGAGAACTACTCGCGCTATCTGTCAGGCCGCGCGCCCGGCGAGGCGCCGCCCTGTTTGTACGACTACCTGCCTGACGACGCGTTATTGATCGTGGACGAAAGTCACCAGACCCTGCCGCAGCTCGTCGCCATGATCAAAGGCGATCGTTCGCGCAAGGAGACCCTGGGCGAATACG
>DAIQQI010000233.1:0-5270 GCA_036786925.1 Steroidobacteraceae bacterium | reverse complement strand
GGAGCTGGAGATTGACGATCGAATCAACACGATCCTGCTGGCGCGGACCACTGGTCCAAATAGCCACGTTCGACAATCCGCCACCATTGGTGCCTTCGCCCTGGGTGAAACTCCACGTGCCTGATAGCTGACCCGAGGTGATGCGAAATGCGGCCGCATCATCTGGGTCGGTAGGACCACCACCAACATGGATCGTTATGACCGCCCCAGAATAAAGCGACCAAAAATTCGCGGCCAAGGTCCAGGTTCCCGCAACCGGCGCGCTACCCCAGAAACTTCCCGCGTTCAAGCTGACGTTCAAGAGGCTGGAAAAATCTCCGCCCGCCGTAACGTCGCCCTCTTTGACCCAGGTGCCGGCGAAGTCGGCTGCCGTGCCGATGCCCACTGTGACGCCGTTGATATCGGCGGAGCTGTTGGGGTTGCCAGAGCTCGTGCCGCAGGCCGACGCATCGCCGAGGGTCCAAGTTCGAGGCCCCGGGTTGTCGGTGCAGGTGATGGTACCTGCCAGCGCCGATTGGCTGAGCCCAGCTAGAACCAATGTGGCGGCCGCAATTTTCATTAATTTCATAATTTTGATCTCTTGACTCGGTCTGCGTGCAAATGCACTTGCCTGTTTATAAGCAAGATCTGGGCCACAATTGCTTAATCTAATATAATCAATAGGTTATAAATTTCTGCTCTCGGACCGGAAGTCACTATGTAAAGTTTTCCGACTGAACGAAAGTCAATTACAGGTCGTCAGCTGGGCTACCCAGTTGGTCAGCAGCTGAACCCCCGCGGTATCGATCTGGGCTGAGCCCAGCGGCGGCATGGCATTCGAGTCCCGCCGGTTGGCCCGGGCCACGACGATCGACCGCGCGGCGTCCCCCAGCGCAATCAGCTGGGCATTGGCAATCCCCAGAGTACCCGCCTGCGGCGGCAGGTTGCAGGCATTGGTCGCATTGAGCGGCGTGGTATACCGCAGGTCCATGTTGGACGGCGTACCGCCACCCGGCCGGTGGCACTGGGCGCAGTTGGTATGCAGGTACGCGCGGGCGCGCTCGGTCAGCGTGCGCGTGTTGTCGTTCGGGCTCGGCAGCAGCGGCTGAGTCGACGCCGCGCCACTGAGCGCCGGCGCGAACACGCCGATCGCATTGAGCGTCGTCAGCTGGTTCGCGTTGCGGCCGGTCGCGGCATAGGTGATCGAACCATTCAATTGACTGGTCTCGAGACCCAGGGAAAAGCCTGCGGCGGCTGAATGGCACAGCAGGCACTGCGCCTCGCTCGGGAAGATCCAGGCCTGGTTGTTCACAGTCGCGGTTTTGCCGCCGATGACCCGATTCGCCTCGGTGCCGGCCGCATTCCACTCGTAGGTGTAGCCCGCCCAGCTGCCGTCGGTGTGGCGCATCAGCAGGCGCGTCTCCACCATGCGCGTGCCGAGCCGGAAATTCTTCACCAGCACCGAGTTGTTAGGCAGGGTCCAGTCGTTATCGGCGCCGATGACGATGTTCTGGCCGTTCGGCAGGGCCATGAACCTGTCCTTGCTGGCGCCATCGGACCAGAACTCCGCGTTCGGCGTGTACGGAATCACATTGGCCGCCGCGCGCGTCGGGTTCTGCATGTCGACGCAGCCGCTCGCCGACAGCACGGCCGGTACGCTGCCGGAACCGGTGCTGCTGCCGGTCAGCCGGTGCAGCGTGCCGGCGTAATTGACGACGTACAGCTCGCCATCAACACCCTGCGCGAAACTCGCAATCTGCAGGGCGCTGTCGAAGCCCGTGGTCATGGTCAGCGTCGGGGTCGTGTCGCGCGCGATATGCCAGATGCGGCCGCTGGAAAAATCGCTGAACACGTAGCGCCCGGCGAGGCTCGGAATGGCCGTGCCGCGATAGACAAATCCACCGGTGATCGAAACCCCGACCCCGTGGCCATATTCGGCGATCGGATCGATCAGGTTGTTAGCCGGACCGCAGGTCGAGTTGAACGGATGCGCGCCCTCGCGGCAGCGCCAGCCGTAGTTGCCGCCGACGGTGACGCGATCGACCTCCTCCCAGAGGTTCTGGCCGACATCCCCGACCCACAATTCGCCACTGCCGCTGTCGAAACTCCAGCGCCAGGGATTGCGGAAGCCGTAGGCGAAGATCTCCGGGCAGGCCTGCGCTCCGGCACCCGTGTTGCAGAGTCCATTGGCCGCAAACGGATTGCCGGCGGGTATCCGGTAGGGCACGGCGCCGGTGCTGCCGCTGACATCGATACGCAGCATCTTGCCTAACAAGGTCTGCAGGTTCTGGCCATTGCCGATGGTGCCGAACTGATCGCCGCCGCCGCCGCCATCGCCAAGGCCGATATAGAGGAAGCCATCCGGCCCGAAGCTGATGTTGCCGCCGTTGTGGTTGGTGGCCGGCTGATCGACGGTCAGCAGGACCACTTCAGAGCTGGGGTCGAGCGTGGCGCCGCCATCGGCACTGCGGAACTCCGAAATGCGCGATTGCAGCTGGTTGGCCCCGGTCGTGTACGACAGGTAAACGCGTGGATTGGTCGGGAACTGCGGGTGAAAGGCCATACCTAACAGACCCATCTCGCCACCGGAGCGCACGCGGGGCGTGATATCGATAAAATTGCTGCTGGTCGCGACTGCGGCATTGTCCGGAAATACCCGGACCCGCCCGCCCTGCTCGACCACGAACCAGCGGCTGTTGCTGCCGGGCGCCTGCAGCAACGCGATCGGCGATGAGAAGCTGAGATTCGGGAACACGCGCTGCGTACCCAGAGACAGCGCAGTGCTGGGCCGGTCGCCGGCCAGGCAACTGGTATTGCTGGGCCGCGCGTCGAGCCCGGACGTGTTGGTCGGCGGAGGAACTACCGGCGGTGTGACGGTGGCTGGTTCGGAGCCGCCACCACAGGCCTGCAGCAGGACAAGGCAACAGGCGGCAAGCGCGCCTGGTCGCAGTAAGAGAGTTGTGGCGGTTGAATCTGCCGTTGGCACTACGGCGTGCGGCTTCAGGCCTAACGACCTATGAAGCTCAGGGGATCGATCGCCGCGCCGTTACGCATCACCTCGAAGTGCACATGCGGCCCGGTCGAGTGGCCGGTGGAACCCATGGCCGCGAGAGTGTCACCGCGCGTGACCAGGGTGCCCACGGGCGCCAGGTTGCGACTGTTGTGCGCGTAGCGCGTGACGTAACCATTGCCATGGGTTACCTCGATCACGTTGCCAAAGCCGCTGCGCACACCGGCAAACGACACGACACCGGCCGCGACCGCAACGACCGCGTCGCCGGAGTTGCCCGCAAAATCGATACCCTTGTGGAACGCGAAACTGCCGTTGATCGGATCGGTGCGGCTGCCGTAATAAGAAGAGATGAATCCCTGGCGCACTGGACGGCCTTCCGGCTGGATCTGCTCGCGCAACTGGCGGGTCAGGATCACGTTCTCAAGCGCCGTCATCTGGCCTTCGCGTGACAACAAGCGGTCTTCGACCTCATTGATCATCAGCGACAGGTCCGGCGCTTCGGCGCGCACGCCGGTCTCTTCCGAACCGCCGCTCGCCGGCACGGTATCGAAATTGAATTCACGGGTATCGATGTTAGCCAGGCTGGTCAGGCGCTTGCCGAGCGCGTCGAGCCGGATGACATGGGCATTGACCTGGCCGACGCGGGCCGCCAGCGCGTCGACGCGCTGCTGCAGCTGCTTGCGCAGATCGGAGATTTCAGCCTGTTGGCGGCTGAAGGTGCGGGTCCATTCGCGCGGCGAATCGCCAAGTGCCGCCAGCTCGCTGCGTTCGCCAAGATGCAGGCCTAACGAGAACACGCCGCCAACGAGCGCAACCGCGGCCAGACTGATCGCCGCCGCAGCCAGGGGCCGCGCCAGGTTCAGCCGCCAGGCGCGATCGCCACGGTGCAGGAACAGAATCACGTTCATGCTGTTAGCCTCGGTTGCTCAATGTTGAACCGCCACGTGCGAGCACCACTGGCTCGAACGCTCCGCAGGGCTCACCACCGGCCCCATTCTCGTTGCATTGGCTTTGCGCAAAACTTGCGAATTGCCGGCAACCCCGCTTTCATAGCGCCCACACGTTGTCGTGAGGCGCCTTAGACCGGTGGCTTTGCGACCCCGCCTTTCGACAGGTTTGCCCTGAATCAGCCAGATCACTATGCACAAAGCCCCGGACCGAGACAAGCTTAGAAGAGTGACGCGTCGCAGGTCTACGACGCTCGCCTCAACTAAACCGAGATCTGTCAAAGACTTATTGTCAAAAGCTGGACTGAGTGAGAGACACATCACAGAAGCCGTTGACCCACATCAACATTGGTCTCTTTTGACGCTGGAAATCCTCGGCCCGGAATGGGCGCCTCACGTGACCCGGACACAGTTCGAGCACGGCGAACTGACCGTTTGGGTACAAACGGCGGCGCGGGCGGCGCGCGTCCGCCTGGTGCTGGCGGGCGCCCTGCTCGATGGGAAACTGGTATTGGCGGCGAGCGGGCCCGCCGCGCGCAGTCTCAGCGTCAGGGTCAGTCGTTAGGCGCCGGCTCAGCCGGCGGCCAGCGCCGGAATCCGCACATAGGATATCGGCGCGTCTTCGGGTTTTTCAAAAACCACCGATTCCCAGGCAGCGCGGTCCGCGAGCAGCGCCCGCAGCAGGCGATTGTTGAGCGCGTGCCCCGACTTGAAGCCGCTGAATTCGCCGATCAGGCTGTGACCTAACAAATAGAGGTCGCCGATGGCATCCAGGATCTTGTGCTTGACGAACTCGTCTTCGTAACGCAGCCCGTCGTCATTCAGCACGCGGTAATCATCCATCACGATGGCGTTGTCCATCGTGCCGCCGAGCGCAAGATTCTGCGAGCGCAGCATTTCGATGTCGCGCATGAACCCGAAGGTTCGCGCGCGGCTGACTTCCTTCAGGAACGAGGTCGTGGAGAAATCCATGGAGGCGCGCTGGGCGTGGCGCCGAAAAACCGGATGATCGAACTCGAGTTCGAAATTAACCTTGAAGCCGTCGAACGGCCGGAACTCGGCCCACTTGTCGCCATCCTCGACGCGCACAACGCGCCGGATCCGCACGAAGCGTTTCGGCACGCCCTGCTCGGCAAGGCCCGCGGACTGCAACAGGAAGACGAAGGGCCCGGCACTGCCATCCATGATCGGCACTTCGGGCGCGCTGACTTCGACGATCGCGTTGTCGATGCCCAGCCCCGCGAACGCGGACAGTAAATGTTCGACGGTCGAGACCTTGGCATTGCCGTGGACCAGCGTCGTGCCAAGCGTCGTTTCGCCAACATTCTCGG
>DAIQQI010000024.1:0-17128 GCA_036786925.1 Steroidobacteraceae bacterium | reverse complement strand
TGTGGATCAGCTCATTGTCACGGACGAACTCGGACAATTCCTTGCCGGCGTGGCGGGCCGCGACCTCCGGATGGCAGACGATGCCCATGCGCACCGGCCACAGCAGGTCGCTGACCTGCGAGGTCACCGCCGGCCGCGAATACGTGACCGCGACATCGACGTCGGATTGCGGCGGGCCCACGGAGTAGGGGCTCACCAGGTTGATTTCGATCTCGCGATTGTTAGCACGGAAGTCGCGCAGCATGGGCGCCGCGAGCTGCACCGCAAAGGTCGCCGGAAACTGCACATTCAGGGTGCGCAGCGTTGGCGCTTCAACGTGGCGAATTTCGTCCATCGCCACTTCGATCCGGTCGAAGGCGCGCGCGACGGTCGGCAGCAGGTGCTGCCCGGCGGTCGTCAGATTGAGGGAATGCGGCCGGCGCTCGAACAGTTGCGTACCGAGCAGGCTCTCGAGCGCAATCACGTGCCGCGACAGCGCGCTTTGCGAGCTGCCCAGCGCATTGGCGGCAGCGGTGAAG
Source organism: Steroidobacteraceae bacterium (assembly GCA_036786925.1). Taxonomy (GTDB): domain Bacteria; phylum Pseudomonadota; class Gammaproteobacteria; order Steroidobacterales; family Steroidobacteraceae; genus UBA964. Next base: position 16,610 of record DAIQQI010000024.1, on the reverse strand, counting down.
CTGCCATGCCGGGCAACCGCTTCGAACGCGCGCAGAGCGTTGAGCGGCAGCCAGCGTCGGTCAATCAATACTCGACTCATAAGTTTGCCCGGTCATCCTGAGGCTTTTGGGGCTGGCGCCGCAAATGCCTTTTTACGATACGCCCATACCTCGCTTGCGGCCTGCCACGGCCCGGGTAGAAACAAAGCTTTCCTGTCGGGCTATTTTTTTTGCTTGTTCGGGGCACACGTATATCGCTAGCCTCTGATTCTCAAGTACCTGGACATCTGGAACAGCAAAAGTGGCAGACACCAAAATCGGTTTTATCGGGCTCGGCAATGTGGGCGGCAAGCTGGCGGGCAACCTGCTGCGCAACGGCGTCGACCTCACGGTACGGGACCTGAACGCGGACCTGGAGGCAGAATTCGTCGCCAGGGGCGCCAAGCGGGGCGCCTCGCCGCGCGACATTGCCAGGGCCGTGGACATCGTTATCACCTGTCTGCCATCACCGGCAGCATCGGCCGCCGTCATGGAGGCGGCGGACGGCATCCTGGCCGGTCTGACGCCCGGCAAGATCTGGCTCGAAATGAGCACCACGGACGCCTCTGAAATCACGCGGCTCGCGGCCAAGGTCGAGGCGCTGGGCGCGACCGCGATGGACTGCCCGGTGTCCGGAGGCTGCCATCGGGCCGCCACCGGCAATATCGCGATTTTTGCCGGCGGCGCGCGCGCGGCCTTTGAACGCGTGCTGCCCGTGCTGACGATTCTCGGCCGCAAGATCCTGCACACCGGCGAGCTGGGAACCGCGTCGAAACTCAAGGTGCTGACCAACTACCTGTGCACCGTGCATCTGGTGGCGCTGGCGGAAGCGCTGACGGTCGCCAAGGTCATCGGCCTGGATCTCAACATGGCCTACGACGGCATCCGGATTTCGTCCGGCAACTCGTTCGTGCATGAGACCGAATCGCAGGTGATCCTGAACGGCAGCCGCGACATCAGCTTCACGATGGACCTGGTCATCAAGGACGTCGGGCTGTTCGACAAGATTGCCCGCGACAACAAGGTGCCGCTCGAGTTGTCGCCGCTGGTGCTCAACATCTTCAAGGACGGCGAGCGCCGCTACGGTTCGCGCGAACTGTCGCCGAATATCATCCGGCGCCTCGAAGATGCCTGCCACGTGCGCGTGTTAGGCGAGGGATTCCCGGCGGAGATGGTCGACGATGAGCCCGAAGGCCGCGGCTATGAAGTCGTGCCGCGCGGCCGGGGCAAGCCGCCGGTCAGCTGAGCTTCGCGTTCGCGGCGAGCCAGTCCATAAAGGCCTTGACCCGCGGGTTGTCGCGCACTTCCTGCCTGCAGATCAGGCCCCAGCCGCCGGGGAAGACGACGCTGTGGCTAACAGGCATGACCAGCCGGCCAGCGGCCAGGTCTTCGGTCGCGAACGGACCATTGACCAGCACCACGCCCTTGCCCTCGAGCGCGATCTCGAGCGCCACCGCCAGTGTGTCGACCACGATGGGCGGGTCGATCTTGAATTCCAGTTGCGCGGATTCGCACCACAGGTCCCAGTGATGCTGTTCGCTGTAAATCGAAACCAGCGGCAGTTTGAGTACGTCCGCCGGCGTCGGCGACGGCCCCAGCTTCTTGGCCAGCTCCGGGCTGCAGACCGCATGCAGCTTGTACGCGAACAAAGGCACCCAGTGGTATTCGGGTCCGGGCGGGCTTTCGTAATAGACCAGCCCAACGTCGGCGATGCTGTCATCGAACGCCCAATCGTACGCGTAGGTGGTCAGCAGGATCTTGATGTCCGGGCGGGATGCGACAAAATCCGGCAGCCGGCGCGCCAGCCAGCGGATCGACGCCGTCACGTAGGTCTGGACGCGTAGTGGCGCGTTGGCGCGCGTGCGGCGCACGGTCTCGGCGCCGTCGATCAGGATCTCCAGCGCGTTGCGCACGTATTTGTAAAGCAGCCGGCCTTCGGCGGTGGGGGCCAGCGAGCGTCCTTCGCGCGAGAACAACTCGATCCCGAGGTCCCGCTCCAGCACCTGGATCTGGTAGCTGACGGCAGGGTGAGTCAGGCACAGCTCATCGGCGGCTTCGCGCACGCTTTCGCGGCGGGTTGCCGCCTCAAAGCCTTTCAGGGCATTGAGCGGCGGCAGCTTGCGAAGATCAATTTTGGTGGCCAATCAATTCACCCGACCCTGGTTTCGCACCGGCAGACATTGCGCGGCAAATATCGTCATGGATATCGGGCGAATCATAACAGGGGCAAGCGGCCTGACCGGCCCGGCGTAGCCGCGTTCGCCTGGGTGCAAGGTGCCGCCGTTGCGGGGCTGGCCAGGCTTTGCGCGATTGTCAGAAAGCGACAAGGCCGGACGCGCGTCCGCAGCGCGACCGGGCTCCTCCGGTAAGAAGCATCGACGTAGCGAAAAAAGGCATTTGGCTGCCGTTTTTCCTGATGCCACAATCGCGCGCCGACGGTTGTTAGTGCCTGCAAGGGCTGTCGCGTAGTGACAAGCTAATGTCGTAACTGCGACAATGGCCGCCGCACCGCAGCCTTACGATTAAGGATGCGCATCGGTGCGTCGCAGATCGCTCAGCAGCACAGACCGTCAAGGAGCTTAGTTTATGGCTGAAGACCAGGAAGAGGCGTTTGATCTCAATAGCCTCAGCGACCAGGAACTGACCGAACAGATTCATGACGATCTTTACAACGGCCTGCTGGATGAGGTGGTGCAAGCCACCAATATCTTCCTCAAGCGTGGCTGGGGCCCGGATAAGGTCCTCGCCAATGCGCTGGTCGAGGGCATGCGCATCGTCGGCATCGATTTCCGCGACGGCATCCTGTTTGTGCCGGAAGTGCTGCTGGCCGCCAATGCGATGAAGGGCGGCATGGAAATCCTGCGCCCGCTGTTAGTCGAGACCGGCGCCGAGCCGATCGGCAAGGTGGTCATCGGCACGGTCAAGGGCGATATCCACGACATCGGCAAGAATCTGGTATCGATGATGCTGGAGGGCGCTGGTTTCGAGGTCATCAACATCGGCATCAATAACCCGGTCGAGAAATACCTGGCGGCCCTCGAAGAGCACCAGCCTGACATTCTCGGCATGTCGGCCTTGCTGACAACGACCATGCCATACATGAAAGTCGTCATCGACACGCTGAAGCAGAAGGGCCTGCGCGACAAGTACATCGTGCTGGTCGGCGGCGCGCCACTGAACGAAGAATTTTCCAAGGCCATCGGCGCCGACGCGTATTGCCGCGACGCTGCCATCGCCGTCGAGACCGCCAAGTCGATGATTGCGGCGCGGCGCGCCGCCGCGCGCTGACGCGGATGGCTGCCGCAAGCGAATCGATCGCGATCATCGCCTGCGGCGCACTGGCCCGTGAAATTGTTGCGCTCAAGCGCCTGAATGGCTGGTCGACGCTTGAGGTCGAGTGCCTGCCGCCCGAGCTGCACAATCGTCCGGAACAGATCCCGGCCGCGGTGCAAACCGCCATTCGCGCGGCGCGCGAGCGCCACGCGAAAGTCTTCGTAGCCTATGCGGACTGCGGCACCGGGGGTTTGTTAGACGCGGTGCTGCAGGCAGAAGGTGTCGAGCGCATCCCGGGCGCGCACTGTTATGAATTCTTTGCGACGGCGTCCGTGTTCAAGGAGCTGAGCGAGGCTGAGCCCGGTACCTTTTACCTGACCGACTTCCTGGTCCGTCACTTCGACCGCCTGGTCATGGAAGGGCTGGGCCTCGATCGCCACCCGCAGCTGCTGCCGGAGTATTTCCGAAATTACCGGCGGCTCGTCTATCTGGTACAGGTGCCGGATCCCGAGCTGAGCGCGGCGGCGCGCGTGGCCGCGCAGCGCCTCGGTCTTGAATTCGAAGAACGTTTCACCGGCTATGGAACACTGGCCGACACGCTGCAGCAGGTCGCCGCGATTCCTGTTAGCAGCATCAAAACATCGGATGCGCGCGCGCGGCGCGGGGAGCAGGGCGCTTGGCTTCGCTGATTATCATTTCATGGCGGGATATCCCGTCGCAGGTCATCGTCAAGCGCGGCCGCGAGACCGGCAAGGTGCCGCTGTCCGCGCGCTTCCAGGAAGCCATCGACCGTGCGGCCATGCGCGCCGGCAAAGGCGGCTCGGAAGCGTACATGGCCGACTGGCGACGCAGTGCGCCGGTGCCGTGTGGCGAGGACTTGCAGGCGGAAGCCGCGGCGGCAGCAGCCGCGCTGGAAGCGCGTTATTCCGATGCCGACCTCGAGCGCATGATTCGCGCCAAGGGCAATGACGAGTCCGGCGCCGTTGCCAGCGCGCGGTCCGGCAGCGACGATCAGGCGGGCAGCTGATGTACGTCGTCCGCCTCTGGTCCGTGCGTCATGCCCGGGGATTGTCGCGCGTCTACGCGCTGTTCGAGAATTTGCTGGTACGTCTGGCACCGCTGTGGCGTGCGCTTGGCTATGAACGGGTCGAGCGGCCGGTCGCGCTGGTCGAGCGGGCCGTCAAGGGACTGTTGTTCGACTGCAAGATGTGCGGCCGCTGTGTGCTGAGTTCCACCGGCCTGTCCTGCCCGATGAATTGCCCTAAGCAATTGCGCAATGGTCCCTGTGGCGGCGTCCGCGCCAACGGCAACTGCGAAGTCAAACCGGAAATGCGTTGCGTCTGGATCGAGGCATTCCAAGGCGCCGCGCGCATTGAAGGCGGCCTCGCGTTGATTGCTAACGTGCAGGCGCCGGTCGACCGCCGGCTCGAAGGCTCATCGGCCTGGTTACGGGTGGCGCGCGAAAAATCGGAGTCGGCGCGTGCAGTTTGACGACGAGCCGGTACCGGGTTATCCGCTGCCGATCCGGCCCGGCCACACGTCGCCGGGACGCTTCGAGCGCGTATTGCGCTCCGGCGCGTTCGCGGTCACCGCGGAGCTGACGCCGCCGGACTCGGCCGATCCAGAGGACGTGTACCGCCGCGCCCGCATATTCGAAGGTTATGTCGACGCCATCAACGCGACCGATGGCAGTGGCGCCAACTGCCACATGTCGAGCATGGCTGTCTGCGCGTTGCTGACCCGCATCGGGCACGCGCCGGTCATGCAGATCTCCTGCCGCGACCGGAACCGCATCGCGGTGCAGGGCGACATTCTGGGCGGCGCCGCGATGGGCGTCTGCAACATCCTGTGCCTGACCGGTGACGGTGTGCAGGCGGGCGATCATCCGCAGGCCAAGCCGGTGTTTGATCTCGATTCGGTTTCGCTGCTGGACATCGCACGCGAAATGCGTGATGACCACCATTTCCAGAGCGGCCGCAAGATCACTTTCGCGCCGCGCGTGTTGTTAGGCGCCGCGGAAAATCCCTGCGGACCGCCGATCGAACATCGCGCCTTGCGCCTGAAAAAAAAGGTCGCCGCCGGCGCGCAGTTCGTGCAGACCCAGTATTGTTTCGACGTGCCGCTGCTGCGGCAGTGGCTGCGCGCGATCGAGGACCTGGATCTGCAGGACAAGGTCTACATCATCGTCGGCGTCGGACCCATTCGCTCCGCCAAGGCCGCCGAGTGGATGCGCACCCACGTGCCCGGCATGCATGTGCCGGACAGCGTCATCGCGCGCCTGGCCGGCGCACAGGACCAGGCCCGCGAGGGGCGCAATTTCTGCGTGGACCTGATCCAGGAGATCCGCGAGATGAAGGGCGCCCATGGCGTGCATGTCATGGCCTATCGCCAGGAAGAGGCGGTGGCCGAGGTTATCGAGCGATCAGGCGTTCTTGCCGGCCGCCAGCCGTGGCAGCCAGATCGAAATTCAGACAATTTGTTAGACAGGAAAGCAATATGACGGATACCGTTATCAGTTCGGCCACCCGCGAAGTTGTCATCGGGTTCAACCGTCCTTTCGTGATCATTGGCGAACGCATCAACCCGACCGGGCGCAAGATCCTTGCCGCTGAAATGGCCGCCGGGGATTTCACGCGTGTCTCGGCCGATGCGCTCGCGCAGGTCGAAGCGGGTGCGCACATGCTGGATGTGAACGCCGGCATTCCGCTGGCGGACGAACCTGCGATCCTCGCCAAGGCCATACAGCTGGTGCAGTCGATTACCGACGTGCCATTGTCGATTGATTCGTCGATCGTCGCCGCGTTAGCCGCCGGCCTGGCCGTGTACAAGGGCAAGGCGCTGGTCAATTCGGTCACCGGCGAGGAAGAGCGTCTCGAGTCGGTGCTGCCGCTGGTCAAGAAATACGGCGCGGCCGTGGTCGCGATTTCCAACGACGAAACCGGCATCTCGGAAGATCCGGATGTGCGTTTCCAGGTCGCCAAGAAAATTGTGAACCGGGCGCAGGATTACGGCATTTCGCCCAGCGATGTCATCGTTGACCCGCTGGTCATGCCGATTGGCGCGATCAACCAGGCGGGCGTGCAGGTGATGCGACTGGTGCGGCGCCTCAAGGACGAACTCAAGGTAAACACGACTTGTGGCGCCTCGAATGTCAGCTTCGGGTTGCCGGGGCGCGATGGCATCAACAGCGCGTTTCTGACCATGGCCATCGCCTCGGGCCTGACGTCGGCGATTACCAATCCGCTGCATGGCGACATCGTGCGAGCCTGCATGGGCGCCGATGTAATGATGGGTCACGATCCCGACTGCACCCGCTGGATTCGCAAATTCCGCGACATGGCGCCGCCGCCGACCGGCGCGCCCGGTGAAGTACGAGGCCGCCGTGAAGGCGGCATGCGCCGGCGCGCAGGCAAGCCAGAGTAGCAATCCCAGCATGAGCGCCGGTGATCCGTTAGTCGTCTTTACACCTTCCGGCAAGCGCGGCCGTTTTCCAGTGGGCACGCCGCTGCTATCGGCGGCGCGATCCCTGGGCGTGGACCTCGACTCGGTGTGCGGCGGCCGTGCGCTGTGCGGACGCTGCCAGGTGCTGGTGGCGGAGGGCGAATTCGCCAAGCACGGTGTGCGCTCCAGCGCCGCGAGCCTGTCGCCCATCTCGGATGCTGAACGCCGCTTCGCCTCCAAGCACGTGCTGGCAGACGGCCGGCGACTGTCCTGCCAGGCAAAAGTGGACGGCGATGTGGTCGTCGATGTGCCCTCATCGAGCCAGGTGCACAGGCAGGTCATTCGCAAGGCTGCGGAAGCGCGCGACATCGAGCTCTATCCGATTATCAGGCTGCACTACGTCGAGGTTCAGGAACCGGACATGCACGATCCCTCTGGGGACCTGCGCCGGCTCGAAGATGCGCTGCGGCGCGAATGGCAGCTGTCCAATCTGCAATGCGATCTCAAGGTCCTGCAGGAGTTGCAGCCGGCCCTGCGCAGCGGCGCCTGGTCGGTCACGGTGGCGGTGCACGACAACTCGCGAATCATTGCGGTCTGGCCTGGATTCCATGCGGCCGTCTATGGACTGGCTGTCGATGTGGGATCCACCACCATTGCGGCGCATCTGTGCAACCTGACCAACGGCGAGGTCGTGGCTTCGAGCGGCGTCATGAATCCGCAGATCCGCTTTGGCGAAGACCTGATGAGCCGGGTTTCCTACGCGATGATGAACCCGGGCGGCGCTGCGCAGATGTCCGACGCGGTGCGCGCCGCACTCAGCACGCTGGCCGCGGATGTGGCGCGCGCGGCCGGGGTGGAGCGCGAATCCATCCTGGAAGCGACCATCGTCGGCAATCCGATCATGCACCACCTGCTGTTAGGCATCGACCCGGTGGAGCTCGGCGGCGCGCCGTTCGCGCTCGCGGTCGACCGGGCGGTGACCATCTGGGCCGTGGAGATCGGCATCGATCTGCATCCTAACGCCCGCATCTATGTGTTGCCCTGCATTGCCGGGCACGTGGGCGCCGATACCGCGGGCGTGATCCTGGCCGAGCGGCCGGACCAGACCGACAAGATGACTTTGTTAGTCGATGTCGGCACGAATGCGGAAATCGTGCTTGGGAACCGCCAGCGCCTGGTGGCCTGTTCCAGTCCGACCGGGCCCGCCTTCGAGGGCGCACAGATCAGCTGCGGCCAGCGGGCGGCGCCGGGCGCCATCGAGCGAGTGCGCGTCAATCCCGAGACGCTGGAGCCGCGCTTCAAGATCATCGGTTCGGATTTGTGGTCCGACGATGCGGAATTTGCCGCAGCCATCAAGAAGACCGGCGTCACCGGAGTCTGCGGCTCCGGCATTATCGAGATAATCGCCGAGCTCTATCTCGCGGGCGTGATCACGCAGGACGGCGTCATCGATGGCGCAATGTCGGCAAAGAGTCCGCGCGTAGTCGAACATGGGCGCACCTTCGCCTACGTCCTGTATGAAGGCGAGCAGGTGCTGCGCATCACCCAGACCGACGTGCGCGCGATTCAGCTGGCGAAAGCGGCCTTGTATGCCGGTATCCGTCTGCTGATGGACCGCCTCGGAGTCGACTCCGTCGATCGCATACGCCTCGCCGGCGCGTTTGGCAGCCACATCGATGTCAAGTACGCGACTGTGCTCGGCATGATCCCGGATTGCGACCTTGCTAACGTGACATCGGCGGGTAACGCCGCGGGCACCGGCGCGCGGATCGCGTTGCTGGATTCGCGTTCACGGGCAACGATCGAGAAACTGGTGAGCCAGGTGGAAAAGATCGAGACTGCCATCGAGCCGCTGTTCCAGGAGCATTTTGTCGCTGCGATGGCGATTCCGCATAAGACCGCGGATTACACCCATCTGCGCAAGGTGGTCGACCTGCCGCCGCCCAAGCTGCTGGCGTCCCCGGGCGCGAGCCGCAGCCGGGCCAAGCGTCGTTAGGCGCCAGGCGCTGCCATGAAACTCGCGATGTTCGCCTTTCTGGATCCGGCGCCGGCGGCGCCGCCGCTGCCGGCCGAGCGCGTTGATCCAGAGTACCGGCGGCTGCGACGCCAGGTCTTTGTCGGCATCTTCATTGGCTACGCCGCGTACTATCTGGTGCGCAAGAATTTCGCGCTCGCGATGCCGGACATCCTGCACGACTACCCGCAGTATTCAAAAGCGCAGCTGGGCACCGCGATGACCGGGTTGTCCATCGCCTACGGATTTTCGAAATTCCTGATGGGCAGCGTGTCGGACCGCAGCAACCCGCGCTACTTCCTGCCGCTGGGCTTGCTGTTGTGCAGCGCAATCTTGTTCGTGTTCGGTCTTGTGCCGGCGGTGTACCTGTCGCTGACACTGATCGTGCTGTTGCAGGCCTTGAATGGCTGGTTCGGCGGCATGGGCTGGGCGCCGTGCGGCAAGACCATGGTCCACTGGTTCAGCACCCGCGAGCGCGGCCGCGCCGTTTCGCTGTGGAACGTCTCGCATAACGTTGGCGGCGCGCTGGTTGCGACGATAGCGTTGGCCGGCGTGCTGCTGTTCAACGACTGGGGTGCGAAATTCTATTTCAACGCGATGGTGGCCGCGGTCGTCGCGCTGGTCGCGATGGTGCTGATGCGCGACACGCCGCAGAGTTGCGGCTTGCCGCCAATAGAACAGTACAAGAACGATTACCCGAAGCATTACAGCGCCGCCAGCGAACGCACCTTCAGCTTCCGCGAAATTTTTCTCGAGCATGTGCTGAACAATCGCCTGCTATGGATGATCGCCATCGCGAATGCGTTCGTGTACTTCGTCCGCTATGGCGTGGTGGACTGGATACCGGTCTATTTGCAGACCGCCAAGGGGTTCTCGTTCCAGGAATCGAGCACGGCCTGGGCGCTGTTTGAATGGGCCGCGGTGCCGGGCACGATCCTGTGCGGCTGGATGTCCGACAAGGTTTTCCAGTCGCGACGCGCGCCGGCCACCATCCTGTTCATGATCCCGACGCTCCTCGGCCTCATCGTCTATGGCCTCAATCGCAACGGTCCGCTGTGGATCGACATGGCGGCGTTATTCACCATCGGGTTCTTCATATACGGCCCGGTAATGATCATCGGCCTGCAGGCGCTCGACATGGTGCCGAAGAAGGCAGCGGGCACAGCGGCCGGGTTCACAGGATTCTTCGGCTACGTGTTCGGCTCGGCCCTGGCCGGAACCGGTGTCGGCTGGATCGCGGATCACTGGGGCTGGGGCGGCGTTATCATCACGATGTGCATTTGCTCGGTCCTGGCCATGGCGTTCAGTGCGCTGACACTGGAACATCGTGCTGAAAGTTTTTCTACAACCTGAGCCGCGCAAGGGAACCGCATTGAAATGGGCATGGGTAATCATTCTGATGACTAATGTTGCGCAGGCAGCCGGCATTGTGGTGATCGCCCATCGCGGCGCTTCCGGCTATTTGCCGGAGCACACCCTCGAGGCGAAGGCACTCGCCATCGGTCTCGGCGCGGATTTCGTCGAGCAGGATGTGGTGCTGACCAAAGACGATGTGCCCATCGTCACCCACGACCTGACATTGGGCGAGGTTACCGACATCGAGGCGCGGTTTCCCGGACGCGCGCGTGCCGACGGGCATTACTACGCGATCGACTTTACGATGGCGGAACTGCGCACCGTGACCCGGCATGAGCGCGTCAACGCGGACGGCAGCCAGGTGTTCCCGCAGCGTTATGCGAACAGCACGGCGCGCTTTGCGATTGTCACGCTGGCGGAGGAACTGGACTTCGTTCAGGGCGTCAATCGCAGCGCCGGCAAGAACGTCGGTGTCTATACCGAGATCAAGAGCCCGGCCTGGCATCGCGAGCAGGGCAAGGACATCACGCGCATCGTGCTCGACACGTTAGCTCGCTATGGCTACACCAAGCGCAGCGACAACATGTATCTGCAGTGCTTCGATGCGCTGGAGCTGAAACGCATCCGCGGCGAACTGCACAGCGACCTGAAATTGATCCAGCTGATCGGCGAGAATTCCTGGAAGGAGTCATCGACCGATTACGATGCGATGCGGACCGAGCGGGGCATCGCCGACGTTGCGACCTACGCCGACGGCATCGGGCCGGAAATATCGCAATTGGTGGTGTGGCCGGCGAAGGGCGGCGCGCTGCAGATCAAGCCGCTGGGCAGGATTGCCAGGGCGCACCACCTCAAGATGCATCCGTACACGCTGCGTGTCGACAAACTGCCGGAAAATGCGCCGGACGTTACCGCGGTGCTCGACGCGCTGGTCAGGCAGGTAAAGGTCGATGGGGTGTTTACGGACTTTACCGACGTCGTGGTGCGTTACCAGTCGCCCGGGCGGCGTTGAGTGAGCTAACGAATCCTTACCAGACCGTGAAAAATTTTATGAACACCACGCACGCGCTACCGCACCTGGCCTGGCCCCCGGCCCGGCGAATCTTGCGTGTTATGCTGCCGGCAAATCCTGGAGAGCCCGAGTGAACGCTGACCTGCAGACAAAAGGCACCGAAGCCAGGGCACTGGTAGTCGGCCATTTCATTGACGGTCGCATCGTCGTGCCGCAGAACTCCGCGCGCGCATCGGTATTCAATCCTGCGTTAGGAAAACCAGTTCGCGACGTCGCGCTGGCCTCGGCGGCCGACGTCGACGTGGCGGTGCGCAGTGCGAAGGCGGCGCAACCTGCATGGGCCAGGATGCCGGCGCTGCAGCGCGCGCGTGTCATGTTCCGCTTCAAGGAGCTGCTGGGCCAGAATCTGCGGGCCCTGGCCGGCGCAATTTCCGAGGAACATGGCAAGACCGTCGTCGATGCGGAGGGCGAAGTCACCCGCGGCATCGAGGTGGTGGAGTTTGCCTGCGGCGCACCGCAGCTTCTCAAGGGTGAATTCAGCGAAAGCGTCGGCACGGGTGTCGACAGCTACGGCATCCGCCAGCCGTTAGGCGTGGTGGCCGGGATCACACCGTTCAATTTTCCGGCGATGGTGCCGATGTGGATGTTTCCGATTGCGCTGGTATGCGGCAACGCTTTTGTGCTGAAGCCGTCGGAGCGCGATCCGTCGACGGCCCTGCTGCTCGCCGACCTGTTGCTGAAAGCCGGATTGCCGCCGGGCGTCTTCAACGTCGTGCAGGGCGACAAAGTCGCGGTCGACGCCATACTGCAGCATCCGGATATTGCCGCTGTTAGCTTTGTGGGTTCGACGCCGATCGCGAAGTACATCCAGTCCGAGGCCATTGCGCATGGCAAGCGCGCGCAGGCATTGGGCGGCGCGAAGAATCACGCCGTGGTGCTGCCGGACGCGGACCTCGACGCGGCCACCGAAGCGCTGGTGGGCGCGGCTTATGGCTCGGCCGGCGAGCGCTGCATGGCGATCTCCGTAGTGGTTGCGGTCGGCGAAGAAACCGCAAACGGTTTGATCGAGCGCCTGGCACGTCGCGTCCGCACACTGAAAGTCGGTGTGCCTGATGCACCGGGGGTGGACATGGGTCCGCTGGTGACCGACGCGGCGCGCACACGGGTATGCGGCTATATCGATTCGGGTCTGCAGGAAGGCGCGGCGCTGGTGGTGGACGGGCGCGGTGTCAAGGTCCCCGAGCGAGCTAACGGTTTCTATGTCGGGCCAACCTTGTTCGATCGGGTGCGGCCCGACATGAAGGTCTACCGCGAGGAGATTTTCGGGCCGGTGTTGTCGCTGGTGCGCGTCGCTGATTACCGCGCCGCCGTGACCTTGCTCAACAGCCACCAGTTTGCGAACGGCGCCGCCGTGTTTACCCAGAGCGGGGCGCTGGCGCGCGCCTTTGCGCGCGAAGTCGAAATCGGCATGGTCGGCATCAACGTGCCGATACCGGTGCCGATGGCGTTTCACAGCTTCGGCGGCTGGCGCGATTCGATGTTCGGTGACCAGCATATGCATGGCCCCGAAGGCGTGCGCTTCTATACGCGGCTCAAGACCGTCACCGAACGCTGGCCCGATCCGAGCACGGTGCGCGCGGACTTTTCAATTCCGACCATGAAATAACAACGACCAGTCAGGTACTCCATGCTCAGCAATATCGAGATCGCCCAACAGGCCAGGTTGAAACCCATTGTCGGCCTGGCCAAGGATCGCCTCGGCATTCCCGAGGAACACCTGGAGCCCTATGGGCGCACCAAGGCCAAGATTTCCCTGGCCTACCTGGATAGCCTGCGCGACCGGCCGGACGGCAAACTGATCCTGGTAACCGCGATTTCACCGACGCCCGCGGGCGAAGGCAAGACCACGACGACCGTGGGCCTGGGCGATGCGCTGAACCGCATCGGCAAGAAGGCCATGGTGTGCCTGCGCGAGCCGGCGTTAGGTCCGGTGTTCGGCATGAAGGGTGGCGCAGCCGGCGGCGGCTATTCGCAGGTGGTGCCGATGGCGGACATCAATCTGCACTTCACCGGCGATTTCGCCGCGATCGCGCTGGCTAACAACCTGCTCGCGGCGCTGATCGACAATCATATCTATCACGGCAATGAGCTGGGTTTCGACGTACGGCGCATCGCCTGGCGCCGCGTAGTCGATGTCAACGACCGGTCGCTGCGCGAGATTGCCATCGGCCTGGGCGGCACCGCCAACGGCTTTCCGCGCCAGGATGGTTTTGACATCGTCGTGGCCTCGGAAGTCATGGCCATCTTTTGCCTGGCCTCGAGCCTTGCCGACCTCAAGGAGCGGCTGGGGAATATTGTCGTTGGTTATACGACGGCGCAAAAACCGATTCTGGCGCGCGACCTCAAGGCGCATGGTGCGATGACCGTCCTGTTGAAGGATGCGTTGGCGCCCAACCTGGTGCAAACGCTGGAGAACAATCCGGCCATCATTCACGGCGGACCCTTTGCGAACATCGCGCATGGCTGCAACTCGGTGATCGCCACCCGCGCCGCACTCAAGCTCGCCGACTACGTGGTGACCGAGGCTGGCTTCGGCGCCGACCTGGGCGCAGAAAAATTCATCGACATCAAGTGTCGCAAGTCGGGCCTGAAGCCTGCGGCTGCCGTCATCGTGGCCACGGTGCGCGCACTCAAGTTTCACGGCGGCGTTGAGGTGGCCGATCTCGGCCGCGAGAACGTTGCGGCGCTCAGAAAAGGCATCGTCAACCTGGAGCGGCACATAGACAACGTGCGCGATCGCTTCGGGCTGCCCTGCGTGGTATCGATCAACCATCGTTCCGAGGACACCGCCGCGGAAATACAGGAACTGCATGAGCGCGCCGCGCACAAGGGCGTCAAGGTAATCACCGCAAAGCATTACGCGGAAGGCAGTGCTGGTGCGATCGAAGTCGCGCGCGAGGTCGTGCAGCTGTGTGAACAGCCTAACTACTTCAAGTTCCTGTATGAAGATTCGCTGCCGTTGTGGGACAAGATGAAGACCGTTGCGACCACCATCTATGGCGCCTCGGACATCACCGCGGATGCCAAGGTGCGCGCGTCGATCCGTGCGCTGCAGGAAGCGGGCTATGCGCACTATCCAGTGTGCGTGGCGAAGACCCAGTATTCCTTTTCAACCGACCCGAAACTGCGCGGCGCGCCGTCCGGGCATGTCGTCAATATCCGCGAAGTGCGGCTGGCTGCGGGCGCGGAGTTCATCGTCATGATCTGCGGCGACATCATGACCATGCCGGGGCTGCCGCGCGTGCCCGCATCCTGCAACATCGATCTCGATGAGCAGGGCAATATTGTCGGGATGTTCTGATCATGGACGCGAATCAACTGCAGGTCGTGCAGGCCGAACTCGCGCGCGGCAAGACCCGGCCTGGCCCCTTGCTGGAAGTGCTGCTGGCAATCCAGGAGCGGCTGGGGTTTGTACCGCCCGCCGCGGTGCAGGTGATTGCCGACGGCTTGAACCTGTCGCGTGCCGAGGTGCACGGCGTCATCACTTTCTATCATTATATTCGGCAGCAACCCGCCGGCCGGCACGTGGTGCAGTTGTGCCGCGCCGAGGCCTGCCAGGCGATGGGAGCTAACAATCTGGCGCAGCATGCGAAGCGCCGACTTGGCGCCGATTTCCATGCGACCAGTCCTGACGGTGCGGTCACGCTCGAGGCGGTCTATTGCCTCGGCAACTGCGCGCGCGCGCCGGCCATGCTGGTCGACGGCGAATTGCATGGCTGTGTCACTGCGCAGCGCTTCGATGCGGTAATCAAAGAACTGGCGGAGCGGTTATGACGGTGAGGCTCTATCTGCCCCGGGATGCCGCCGCGCGCTCGATGGGCGCCGACCGTGTGGCCAGGACCATTGAAGAGACCGCGCGCGCCAGAAAGCTCGACCTGCAGCTGGTACGCACCGGTTCGCGCGGCCTCCTGTGGCTGGAGCCCTTGTTAGAGGTCGAGACGCCGCAGGGGCGGGTCGGCTACGGGCCGGTCAGCGCGGATAACGTCGCCAGCCTGCTAACAGACGCGGTCCTGAAGGGCGGTGCGCATCCACTGTGCATCGGGCTGGTCGAGCAGCATCCCTATTTCGCGTCGCAGCAACGCCTGACGTTCGCGCGCGTCGGCGTCATCGATCCCTTGTCGCTGCAGCAGTACCAGGCGCATGGCGGCTACCAGGGCTTGCAGCAGGCGCTGAAGATGAGCCCGGCAGACATCGTGCAGGCCGTCACGGACTCGGGCTTGCGCGGCCGCGGCGGCGCGGCGTTTCCGACCGGCATCAAATGGAAGACGGTGCTTGATCAGAAGGCGACGCCGAAATACATCACCTGCAACGCCGATGAGGGTGATTCCGGAACATTTGCCGATCGCATGCTGATGGAGGGCGATCCGCTGTGCCTGATCGAGGGCATGACCATCGCGGCGCTCGCGGTGGGCGCCACCCAGGGCTATGTATATGTCCGCATCGAATACCCCGATGCCATACGCACGCTGCGCGAGGCCATTGGCATAGCGCGGACCGCCGGGTTTCTCGGCCCCAGCATCCAGGGCTCAGGCAAGGCCTTCGAGCTGGAGGTGCGCTGCGGCGCCGGCGCCTATATCTGTGGCGAAGAGACCTCGATGCTTGAGAGCCTCGAAGGCAAACGCGGTGAGGTGCGGGTGCGGCCGCCGTTACCGGCTATCGAGGGCTTGTTCGGCAAGCCGACCGTTGTCAACAATGTGATTTCGCTGGCCAGCGTGCCGGTGATTCTCGCCAAAGGTGCAGCCCACTACCGCGACTTCGGGCTCGGGCGTTCGCGCGGCACCTTGCCATTCCAGCTCGCGGGCAACATCCGCCACGGCGGGCTGGTGGAGCGGGCCTTTGGAATGACCTTGCGCGAGCTGCTGTACGACTATGGTGGCGGTTCGGCCAGCGGCCGACCCATTCGTGCCGTGCAGGTCGGTGGGCCGTTAGGCGCCTATTTTCCCGAATCGCTGTTCGACACGGTCGTGGATTATGAAGCATTCGCCGGCGTTGGCGGCATGCTCGGCCACGGTGGTATCGTTGCCTTTGACGACACCGTGGACCTGGCGCAGATGGCGCGTTATGCGCTGGAATTCTGTGCGATCGAATCCTGTGGCAAGTGCACGCCTTGCCGCATCGGCTCGACCCGCGGTACGGAGGTCATTGATCGCATCATGCGCAATGAAAATCGCGAGCGGAACCTGGGGTTGTTGCAGGACCTGTGTGAAACGATGCTGCAGGGCTCGTTGTGCGGACTCGGCGGCATGACGCCAATTCCGGTGCAAAGCGCGCTGCAGCATTTTCCTGAAGATTTTATGCGGACGAGGTCATAAATATATGTATGCGATCGGTTATCACGACGCCGGGACGCCCGCCAGTGTTAGCACGAAATCCGTGCGGGTCGAGATCGATGGTCAGTCGCTGCACAACCGTTGGGAATGGGTTGAGGCGGCACAG
>DAIQQI010000232.1:0-5273 GCA_036786925.1 Steroidobacteraceae bacterium | reverse complement strand
TCTGTGCGCTGCCGCTGTCGGTCAGGTTGCTGAAACTCAGCGTGCCGGCTAACGGCGCTAATGTATCAATCGTCACGCTCAACCCGGCCGACAGAGAACTGGTGTTGCCAAGCAGGTCGGTCTGACCTACTCGAAGAACATGAACACCATCGCCGATCGCGGTACTGGTGACCGTCCAATTGCCATAGAGATCCGCGGTTGTCGTACCCAGCACCGTCGTGCCGTTGGTGTCGTACAACTTGATAGTCGCGAACGCTTCGGCACCGGTGCCGCTGAACGTCGGGGTGTTGTCGTTGGTGACGTTGTCGAGGTTCGACCTGCCGCTATCGGAGGCCGCGACCAGATCCGGCGCGCCGAGCGCCAAAGCAGCATGATCGGTTGAGTCGATGACTTTGATGCCATCAACCCGGACATCGAGTCGCTCCATCATTTGCACGGTCAGCCGAGTACCGCCATTGAAGGCGAATGTGAAATCACTCGCGGAACCATTCGACACCTCGCCGGTGTTGACATTGGTTTTCACCGCAATCAGGTGCTGCAGATATAGAGCGATCTGGGACCGTACGTCGGCGCGCACCCACTCGGCACTTGTCAACGCGAGCCTGATCGTGTCAATTCCGGAACCACCGGTGTAGATGTCGGTCGCGCCGGCATTCTCGCCGAGGATGTAAATCAGCGTGTCATTGCCAGAATCGCCGTTCAGGATATCGCTGCCGGAACCCCCATTGAGCACGTCGTTGCCGGAACCGCCGCTGAGTCGGTCATTGCCGGCGCCGCCGTACATCGTGTCGTTGCCGGAGCCGCCGCTCATGATGTCGTTGCCAGCGCCGCCGTCCATGAAGTCATCGCCCGAGCCGCCGTTCAGGTTGTCGTTGCCGCTGGTACCCGTCGTTGTGCCCATGACTTAGCCCCTTACTTGTGCGACCGTGGTCGCAAATGAAAAACCCTGGATTTCGTATCCGGCGCGACGTTGGTGCCCGTCTTGAAGAATGTCGTTCACGTCTCTCTCCCCGCCCGCCTTATCGTGTTAGTAACCGGCTCGATCAGGTACTGCAGCGCAGTCCGCTCCACGCCCTTGAGGTAGACCTCCGCCGGCATGCCGGCCTGCAGCGTCACATCGCCGGCTTCCTTGAGCGATGCCGCATCTGTCTCGATGAGCGCCACGTAGTACGGCACATTCGACACGGGATCGACGACGCGATCCGCGGCCACGTAGACGACGTTGCCCTTCACCAGTTTCGTGATGCGGCGAGTGAAGGCCGTGAACCGGATGTCGGCTTCCTGGCCCTGGTGCACCCGGTTGATGTCATCGGTCCGGATCCGCGCCTCGACGACGAGCCGCACGCCGGACGGCACGACTTCGGCAATCGTTTCGCGCGGCGCGATCACCGCGCCCGGCATCGTGTACTTCAGGCCCATGACCACGCCACTGGCCGGCGCCACGATGAGCTGCCGTTCGGACGCGTCCGCTGACTTGCGATGCTCCTGCTCCAGGTCCGAGACCCGCGCCGCAGCATCACGGAGATGGTCGCTCGCGGCCTGGCGGTATTGCCCCTCGAGTGCGTTGATCTTGAGGTTGATCTCGGCCGCCCGTTGCTGGGCACGCGCCAACTCGGAGCGGTGTTGCTCGATACGCGATGCGTAATCCGCGACGTTAGCTTCGATCTGCGTCACTTGCGCAACCGAGACATAGCCATCCTTGCGCAGGTTGCGGACGTTCTCGAGGCTGCCCTGTTGCAGCCGCAGCGACTCGCCGCTGCTACCGATCTGGGCCCGCAGCGCGTCGACCTCCTGGTCCACGCGTGCGCGCTGCTCGCGCAGCAGGCGGGTCTGGCCGGTCAAGGCGCTGCGCTGCGCTGCGAACAGTGCGCGCTCCTTGTCGACTTGCGTGGCAAGCGTCCGGTCATCCCGTGCGGCCGCAAGCAGGTCTTTCGGAAAGCTGATGGAATGCTGCAGAGCTTGCTCCGCCTCGAGACGCGCGACGCTCGCGCGTTCGGCCAGCAGCCGGTAGTTGATGCGGCGCAGGTCAGCATCGACCGCGACGTCGCCGAGCACGATCAGTGGCTCGCCTTGCGCGACGTGCTGGCCATCGCGCACCCGTACTTCCCGCACGATGCCGCCTTCCTGGTGCTGCACCGGGCGCCGATTCAGGTCGACCTTGACGAAGGCGGAAGCGATCACCGCGGACGAGAGCGGCGCCATTGCCGTCCAGGCCGCGATCGGCAACATGGCGAACAGCAGCACCATCAGCCCGTTGGCGGACAGCCGCGAGGCCTCGCGCAGGTGCTCGGCGAGCAGTTCGTCGGCCGCCGGTGTCAGGTTCGTCGGACTCATGAGGCTTGCTCCTTGCGCGGCGCCTGCGTCGAATGCGTCATGCGCACCACCTTGCCCGGCGGTGCACTCCGCCGCTGGCGGTCGAGCGCGATGAGCACGCCCGCGATCGGCCCGTACTGTTGGACGCGACCGGCGTCGAGCACCAGCATTTGCGTCATGTGCCGTACCAGCGCATTGCGGTGGGTCACGACGATCACGGTCACGGACCGTCGGCGCAGTTCGAGGATGGCATCGGCCAGCGCCCGCTCGCCGACGCTGTCGAGGTTGGAATTCGGCTCATCCAGGATCACCAGCCGCGGGTCGCCGTAGAGCGCGCGCGCCAGCGCGATCCGCTGGCGTTGGCCGGGCGACAGCAGCACTCCCGCGCTATCGATCTTCGTGTCGTAGCCGTCCGGCAGCGTCAGGATCATGTCGTGCACGCCGGCGCGCCGCGCGGCGCTGACGACCAGCCCCGTGTCGGCCTGCCCGAGGCGGGCGATGTTCTCCGCCACGGTGCCCTGGAACAGTTCCACGTCCTGCGGCACGTAGCCGATCGACGGACCGAGCGTTTCGCGCGGCCACTGCGACAGGTCCGCCCCGTCGAGCCGCACCATCCCGGCGGTCGGCTTCCACAGGCCCGCCAGCACGCGCACCAGCGTGGACTTGCCCGCGGCGCTCGGGCCGACAATCGCGAGCGACTCGCCCGGCGCGAGCCGCAACGACACGCCCTGCAGGACGAAACGGTCGCTGCCTGGCGGTCGATAGACGATGCCGTTAGCTTCGAGCGCGCCCAGCGGCTCGGGCAGCGGCATGCGTGGCGGCGCGTTCGCGGCCGTATCAAGCAGCTCGCCCAGCCGTGCCAGCGCCGCGCGTCCCTCGGCCAGCACGCGCCAACTGCCGACGACCTGCTCGACCGGCGCCAGCGCTCGGCCGAGCAGGATGGTGGTTGCGATCATGACGCCGCCAGTGGCCTCGTGCGTGATGACGAGGTACGCGCCAACCGCAAGGATGACGATCTGGATCGACTGGCGCAGCGCGCGGGTCAGCGAGGCCATCGCCACGCTCTTCTGCGCGACCGGCCGCTGCAGGTCGGTCACCTTGTGGTTCATCTTGCGCCAGCGCCCGATCAGAGCCGGCGCCATGCCCATCGCCTGCACCGCCTCGGCGTTAGCCAGCGACGCTTCCAGGTAACGTCCGGCCTGCGCGGCCTCGCGCTGCAGCGCCTCGATGCCCGGCCGCGTGATGCGGTCGTTGAGCAGCGCGAGCAGCAACATCGATGCCGCAGCGACGGTCGCGGCGATGCCTAACACCGGGTGGAAGACCCAGATCACCGCCAGGTAGACCAGCAGCCAGGGCGCGTCGAACAGCGCCAGCAGTCCCTGCGCAGAGAACAGGTTGCGCAGCGTCGCGACGTCCCGCAGGCCTTCCGCGGGCGCGCCGTCGCCGCCGCGCGCACGGGCCGCGAGCATCACCTCGGCAACCACCGGCGAGAGCGTCGCCGACACCAGGTTGCCGGCCACGCCCTGCAACCGGCCACGCAGGTAGTCGAACGCCAGCATCAGCGCCAGCGCAATGCCCGCGCCGATCATCAGCATCAGCAGCGTGGCGCCGCTCTGGCTGGCCAGCACGCGGTCGAAGACCTGCAACATGAAAAGCGCCGGCACCAGCAGCATCAGGTTGACGAGAAACGAAAACGCGGCCACGTGCAGCAGCGGACGCCGCAGCATCGCGATCAGTGGATTCATGTTGGCACCTGCCCCATAGCCGCAAAGTCCCCGGTAACCGAACTTGTCCAGAATCTAACGAAGATGGATTTCGCCATCGTCGCAAGTACATAGAGCTGTTTCGGAAACCCGGCTATCTTCCCCGAACAGGAGATCCGTGGTTTTGCGACCTCGCCTCGCAGCGAGTGTGCCTTTATCGTTTCAAATCATGTCTGGCCCAACCTACCCTACTGGCGCGAGCAGAACTCGTGCGCTCGATGTGACTTAACTACCTGAAATGACGTGACCCGGGATTTTCGGTCCAGGTTGATGTTCCCTAATATGGTGAATTGGAGACCTGGAAGCCGAGAACGCGCGGCTGAAGAAGGCGCTGGCCGAGCTAACAGTCGACAAGATCATTCTGAAGGAAGTTGCCGAGGGAACTACTAGGCCCGGCGCGCTGCCGTGAAGCGGTTGCGCTGGTGCGATCCAAGCACCGATACTCGGAGCGACGGATCCTTGAATGGCAATTATTTTCGGGGTATACCACTTCCTGATGCAGATGGATTTGTCCGGGTACAGTCATGGGGGAAGAACACATAAATAAGTGGTAGCGGGGGCTAGCTACTCGACTTGTGTGCTCGTCGTGTGCAGATCTCCGCGGCCGCTGCCTGCCTCACGAACCCGAGGCTATTGCCCTAACAACCACGGCAGGCCGGCGCCTACGATGCGACAGCCATCGGGCGCAGGCACGGCCGTCGCAGCTCGCATTTCGGCGAGCAGCGCAGTTAACGTGGAGCGTCAGTGGTTACCGCCGATGTTATGTAAAATGCGCGACGTACCACGTGCGGCAAATGCGAAAAGCGCCTAGGATGATAGTAACGGGCGACATCGATACATAAAGTCCGGTTCAAATAAAATCGTGCGCGCTTCGCAATCTAAGCCGTGCAGTGTCACCCCGGGATTTGCGTCGAACAGATTCAAACAACGCGCCGTAAGCGCGGGCCAGCTCAGGGGAAATATCATGAAAAAACAGGAACGGAAAACACGGAATCACTTCGTCATCAACTCGGTCATGTTAGCTCGCGCCGCGTGGCTGCTCATTGCCGGCGCCGGATTGGTGGGCATGGGATCTGGCATTGCGGTTGCGGCGGATGCCTATGCCGGTCCCACGCTTGCGCCCGCCGCAAACGCACAGGCTCCCTTGGTCCAAGCCGTGAACCCCAACTCCTGCATGCAGAAGGTGTTTGGCGCTCC
>DAIQQI010000231.1:0-5290 GCA_036786925.1 Steroidobacteraceae bacterium | reverse complement strand
CGGGCTTGGCGCGCGTCGGTTTGCCTTCGGCGGATTCCGGCGGGAAGCCCTCGCTGATCATCTGTGTCAGGTAATTGGCGCGCGCCGCACGCAGCTGCACCGCCTTGGCATCGTAGGGCACTTTGCCCTGGGTGACCGGCAGAATGCGGACCCAGTTGTTGAACATCACCTGGTACATGGCCTTGCGATAGGCGACGGCCGAATCCGCAGGTGATGGCGGGGTCTGGGCGACGGCCGCCCCGACAAATAGGGTAACGGCCGAAACGGCCAGCACGAGCAGTGACTTGCGATTCATGAACTGTTTCCTGTGTTGGGTCCGGGTCTGTCCCGGAACGCGACAAGACTAACCGATCAAATACAACGACCGCTAGCGTCCGCCGAGTTGGCGTTCAATGTGAACGCGATAGTCCTTGATGATCTTGCGCACGCCCGCCGCGTTGGGCCGGCCGCTCATGGAGGCGATCAGATCGGGCAGTTCATGGGTAGCGCGGCCCCAGCCGATCAGGCGCAGCACATCATCTACCACCATTGCCTCGACCGAGCGCGGCGCCGGCTTGGGGACGGCTTCTTTGGCAGAGGCAATCAATTTTTGTGCCGCCAGCTTTTGCGCCTGAATGGATTTTGCGGAGCGCGGCTTGTAAGGCACGCCGGCACGCTGCGCCAGCAGCAGGCGCCCGACTTTCCCCGGCTGCAGGGCCGGCATCTCGCGGGTGGCATCTTCGCGCGCCACCACTTTTTCACTGGCCGGCTTCGCGCTGGCGGGTGCCTTCAGTACGTCGCGGCGCTCGGTGGCCGGATCCGCCAGCGGCACATAACGTTCAATGTTCTGCAGGCCGACCAGGTTGGCCAGAAACGCCATGAGTTCCATGGCCTCGATAAAGTCGCGGTCCTTCTGTTGCAGGCGCTGGCGCGTGATGCGTTCCAGTGCACTCAGTTTTTCCTGGGCGAGCTTGATGATCCAGGCGACCGGGCGCTCGTGCTTGGGCCATGGCTGCACGTGAAAATAATGTTCATCATCGAGGGCCGCATAACGCTGGTGCAGGTCCAGGCTGCTGCGCCAGCGCTGCAGCAGCGTCTCAATCTGGGCTTTTGATTCTCGCGATGCGGCGGTCACTCCCGTAGCGTAGCCAAGGCGCGGCCGCCCGGCCTGCGACCTGCCGCACACTCGCCGGCAACTATTGGCTCAGTCTGTGATCTGTCGCCGCTGCTGCGCATGGCGCGCGGTGCGCAAGGCCTGCAGGGGCGCGGTCGCGATCAGCGTCTGCGGCTCGCCGCCGCTCGAGTGGGCTAACAACTGATTGCCCCGGCCGCGCACTTCGGAACGGAACGGGCCGAGATTGCTGGCGATGTCCGGGCAGCCGGGCGGCACAGCGCCAAAGGCGCGGCCCTGGGAGATGCAAACCAGCGGCGCCTGCGCCCGCGTGGCGAGTGGCTGGCCGGAGCCCGCGACGACCCATTCCGCGCCGGCAGCCGACAGGCACTGCTGCAGCGGCTCGTCGGGTGCGCGCGGGAGCCGCACCCAGTTGCCGATATCGGTGCGCACGATCTGCTCGCCGAGTTCAAATCGCCGGCCGGACGGGGCAATCAGCCACGTGGCGCTGGCGGTTACGGCTGAATTCGCCGGCCGCCACCAGCCACCTAACACAAGGTACACGTTATGACGCTGCGCCTGCGCAGATAGCAGCGCCATTTCGACGCCGTCGGCCGCCGGCGCAATATTTGCCAGTTGTTCCGGCTGCCAGTGATCCCAGCCGCACAGGGCATGGTCGGGCAGCAGGATCACATCCGGCCGGTTGGCGGCCGCGCACAGCCGCTCGATGGCCGCGGCGCATTGCCTGAGCAGCGCCGCGCGATCGGTCGCTGCGCAAGCGACGTCAACCGCGGGACTCGTGGCGTGCAGCAACGCCAGGCGAACCTCGGCGCTGCGCAGTGCGACATCGCTGCCGGCGGGCGTTGCCGCCGCGAACCCGCGCCAGTTGTTAGCCGCAAGCGCGCCCACCGGCAGCGCGGCGCCGGCGGTCGCCAGGAAGTCCCGCCGCTTCAACGCTCGGCCCGCTGGATGACGCCGGCCTTGACCAGGTTCTCGTAGGCTTTCTGCTGCACTTCGAGAATGCGCGCCTTGGAGTCCATCGGCGCATCGGCAAAGCTGTTAGGCGGGTAGAGCGTGGTGCTGTTGTAGAGCGGCCGGTAGATATCGAGCCGTTGCCGCAGCAGCCGGTTGCCGGATCCCGGGATCGCGCGGATGCGCCGCAACGCCTCGACGTCGATCCAGTCCGCGCACACGGTCGATTCGCCCGGGCCGCCGCTGTCGGCTAACACGCGGCCGTCCCAGTCGTAGATGTGCGAGTGGCCCATGGTCTGGCCCTGCGGGAGGATGCCGCCGATCTGGCCGGTCTGGTTCGCCGAGATCAGGAACATCATGTTTTCCGAGGCGCGTACTTTCTTGGCCGACTCCCAGCTCCAGCGATCCGCGGCGCCGTGATCCGAGGTCGGATGCAGCAGCACTTCCGCGCCGCGCAGCATGAACATGCGCGAGGCCTCCGGGTACATGATCTCGCCGCAGGGCATCATCGCGATGTTGCCGAGATCGGTCTTGGCCACCGGGAAGGTGCCCTCGATGCCGTAACGCGCCAGGTACTTGTCCATGAAATCGTGCGGCGAACCGGTCTGCACGGTGTTGATGCGCCGGTATTTCAGGACCACATCGCCGCTCGGGTTGATCAGGTACGAGCAGTTGAAATAGCGCCCCGGCCAGGTCGGATCCCGCTCGTAGCTGTTAGCTCCGATCCACAGCTTGAGATTCTGCGCCTCGCGCTGCAGGCGCTCGGTTACGGGGCCGGGGATTTCGATGCAGGCTTTCTCGATCCACTCCGCGGCCGACTCGCTCAGCGGAAATCCCGTCAGGCAGAACTCCGGGAACAACACCAGGTTGCGGCCACCGCCGTCGCGCACCACGCCGCGCATCAGCGTGATCCAGCGGTCGATGGAGCGGTTGATGATGACCATCGCTTCATCGCGATTGCGCGCCGAGTTGACGAGGTTGCAATAGACCTGCATGCAGGTCGCGCGCCACGGCTGAATCATGCTGTGTCTCCCGGATGAACCCGCTAACATTGTGGACGTGAAAACGCGCAGCGTCATGCCCCGAGTTCTGATCGGCTGCCTGCCGGCCGCCGGCTGGCCCAAGCGGTAATTGCCGCGCGCTATTCGCCCAGCAGTTCAGCCACCGGCTGGAGTCCGTCAACCCGGTCGCAGATGGACTTGGCCACGAACATGATCGGCAGGCCGAGCAGCAGACCCCAGACACCCCAGAGCCAGCCCCAGAAAAGCAGGCCAATGAACGTGGCCACCGGGTTGATGGCACTGGCGCGACTCAGCAGCATGGGCGTCAGCAGGTAGCCCTCCAGCGACGTGATCACCAGCGACGCGCCGCCGACCAGCAGCGCCATGCGGACCTGGCCGAACTGCAGTAATGCAATTGCCGACGTGGCGCCGGTCACCAGGACAGGTCCGAGATAGGGCACTAAATTCAATACTCCGGCAACTGCGCCCCAGAGCGCCGCATTCTCCAGGCCGATCCACAGGAAGACCAGCCAGCTTACGACGCCGACCAGCACGCTGGTCGCAAGTTGGACGAACAGGAAACGCTGGATTTGGTGGTCGATCTCATTGAGGATTTCCAGCGTGACTTTTTTCGCATTCAAAGTGTCACCGGCTATTCGCACCAGTTTTCGGCGGAAGGTATCGTCGGCAACAAGCAGGAAATAGACCAGAAATAACATCAGTGCCACCTGGCCTGCCGCTGCCAGCGCGCCGAGTGTGCCGGTCCACAGGAAATCCTTGACGTTCATTCGCGGCTCCTGGATTTGCACCTGCGTGACGTTCGTCCGCGGCGCAGGTCCGGCGCCGCCCGATTCAGTCGCCGTGCGCTCGATGCGTGTCGCCGCTTTTTGCATGTCCTGCACCAGTCCCGGTGTGTTCCAGCCTTCCTTCCTCAGTATCGTGCGGAATCTTTGCGCCGCGTCCGGCAAGGACTTGATTAATTGCGCCGCCTCATCGCGCAGGGAGTAGCCAAGCGACAGTGTGCCGCCGACGAGAAAGAGCAGCAGCAGCGCGGCGCCGATGGCGCGCGGCAGACGACAATGCTGCAGAAAATTCACGACCGGTGACAGGGCGTAATTGAGCAATACGCCAAGAGTCAACGGAATGAACAGCGCCTGCGCCGCATGCAGGGCGAAAACAACGGCGATGGTTGCGATGATTACCAGTGACGTAGTGAGCGCGGTACGGTTCACTATCGCAATTCTCCGTTGCTAACATCAACCTTACTGTGATCGCTGGTGCGCGCCCGGGCAATCCGCCGGAGCCCTAAATGAACGTAGGAAATGGCCGACATTGCAGACAGCGGCGGTACTGTCGTGAAGCGTTAGCTCTGGCGTGATTGCTGACACGCGCGTGAGTCACCGTCCTACATTTGCCTGGCGCGCGATCGCGCGATGATGGCTGGCAATGCCCGGTCAGGGATTGCAGCAACCGCCGAATTCAAGGAGATCAATATGAAGCAACTAAAAGACGTAATGAGCCGCGCAGTGCAGGTGATCAGCCCGGACGCCACCATCATGGAAGCGGCCGGACAAATGCAGCGCGGCAACTTCGGCATGATGCCCGTGGGCGAGAACGATCGCATGATCGGCGCCATATCGGATCGCGATATCGCGATGCGCGCGGTCGCCGTCGGCAAGGATGCGCACACCAAAGTGCGCGAGATCATGTCCGGGCAGATCTTCTGGGCCTATGAGAATGACTCCATCGATGACGCTGCCGAACTCATGGGCGAAAAACAGATTCGACGCCTGCCGGTCCTCAACGCCGACAAGCGGCTGGTGGGAATCGTGGCGCTCGGCGACCTTGCGGTCGAGGGCCTGGATGTCGAAGCCGCTGGAGAAGCGCTTACGGAGATCAGCAAGCCACAGCTAATAACAACGGCCTGACGTCCTGTTGGTACTCGCATGCCAGTCCGCCGCCATTGACAGCGGCGGGTGCGCTGCCGCAAGCGTGCTGCAGGCGCGCAGGCGAGTACGCCAAGCCTCGACCGCTTCCAGGTTCCGCCAGGCCACGTAGGTCAGCACTTCCGGCTCGTGACGCTGAGGGGGCGCCGACCGATGGCGGTAAATCAGGTACTCCCTGTAGTTCAACTTGACCTCCCGCAGTTCGCGCATTTGCGAATTCGCGACTACGTTATCCGCACAGAACCGCTGACACGAGTGGTGAATTGCCGTTGCGTACTATC
>DAIQQI010000023.1:0-17168 GCA_036786925.1 Steroidobacteraceae bacterium | reverse complement strand
GCACCCGGCGGTGCACCGGGACTGCCGCCGCCGCCGAACAGCCAGGCCTGCGGCGACAAATACACACCACGCTCGGCGATCAGCTTCATGGTCGCCTCATCGATCAGATGCGCGTGCTCGATGCTGCGCACGCCCGCTTCGACGGAGCGGCGGATCGCCAGCGGCGTATAGGCATGGACAGCGACATAGGTGCCCCAGTCGGCAGCCGCTTCGACCGCGGCTCGTAGTTCCGGCGCCAGGAACTGCACGCTGTCGATTGGATCCCAGGCGGATGAGATGCCGCCGCCCGCTGTCAGCTTTATCTGCGTGGCGCCGAGTCGCAGTTGCTCCCGCACGGCCGCAAGGACCTGATCCGGGCCGTCCGCGGTCAGCGCAAAGCCCTGTTGCTCGGCGATATCGGTGCGGCCGCTCCAGACGCGCGGCGGTGAATCGCTGCGGTTGCGATGATCGCCATGGCCGCCGGTCTGGCTGATGATCGCGCCCGACGGAAAGATCCGCGGGCCTTCGACCAGGCCTTCGTCGATGGCGCGCTTGAGGCCGAAAGACGGGCCACCCATGTCGCGCACCGAGGTGAAGCCACGCATCAGGATGCCGCGCGCCTCGACGATCGAGCGCGCGACGATATATGAAGGATCGCTGTCGCTGAGGCCGGTGAAGGGAACGGCAACCGACGGATGAATGTGCGCATCGATCAGGCCCGGGATCACCACCCGGCCGCCGGCGTCGATCACCCTTGCGGTCGCCGGTATGTTCGCTGCCGCGCCTAACGACACGATCTTGTTGCCGGCGATGACAATGTCGGTGCCTTCGCGCAATTGCGCCGCACGGCCGTCGAATACCCGTGCGTTGCGTATCACCAGGGTGACGGCCGGCTCATCGGCCGCGAAGACCCCGCCGGCGAGCAGCGCCAGTACTAACAACGGCGTTAATCGCTTCATTCGTCAAACCTCAGGTGCTTGACACTCTTGCCATGGCGGCGGATCAGTTTCAGCGCTTCGACGCCGATCTTGAGATGCTGTTCGACAAAAGAGTCGGTCACCTTGCGGTCCGAAGTCTCGGTCTTGACGCCCTCCGGGATCATCGGCTGATCGCTGACCAGCAGCAGCGCACCGGCTGGAATCGAGTTGGCGAAGCCGGCGGCAAACAAGGTCGCGGTCTCCATGTCGATGGCCATGCAACGCGTGCGCCGCAGGTACTCCTTGAACTCATCGTCGTGTTCCCAGACCCGGCGATTGGTCGTGAACACCGTGCCGGTCCAGTAGTCGAGTTCCAGGTCGCGAATGATCGTCGACACGGCGCGCTGCAAACTGAAGGCCGGCAGGGCCGGAATTTCGGGCAACAGGTAATCGTTGGAGGTGCCTTCGCCGCGCACCGCGGCGATCGGCAACACCAGGTCGCCGATCTGGTTCTTGCGCTTCAGGCCGCCGCATTTGCCGAGAAACAGCGCCGCTTTCGGCGCCACGGCCGACAGCAGGTCCATCACCGTCGCGGCGTTGGCGCTGCCCATGCCGAAGTTGATCAGCGTGATCCCGTCGGCCGTCGCGTTAGGCATGGGACGGTCGCGGCCCTTGACCTCGACGCCCATCAGGCGCGCGAAGATATCGACGTAGTTGCCGAAATTGGTGAGCAGGATGTGTTGGCCGAAATCAGCCAGCGGGGTTCCCGTGTACCGGGGTAGCCAGTTATCGACGATTTCTTTCTTGCTGCGCATTGGCTAAGTCTACAAGGCCGCGAGCAAGAATAGCCGAAACCGGCGCGCCGCAGGCGGACGGACGCTACAGCGAACGCGTCCTTCCTCTGTTAGGCGGCCGGGGCGCGGTCAATGCGCGGGCCGGTAACCCAGTAGTCTCGCCGGCAGCAGAAAGATTGCCTTGACCAGCGCCACCAGCCCCTCGAGCAGGGCCCCGACAATCCGGAATGGAATCGACAGCAGCCACAGGATCGGGAACAGCACCAGTGCCACTATCGCCAGCGGCCAAGCGACTGCCAGCAGAATGAACCAGGCGATCAGGGCTACAAGTATTTTCATGGAGGTCTCACCGTCAAAGTAACCATTGACATGTATTCTACACACATGTACCTTTATTGCACAAGGTACCTGATACACCAATGCAAGCAGAAGCAAAATTCGCCCCTATCCGCAAAGGACTACTCGAGTTCCTGGTGCTGAAGATCGTCGGCACTGAGAGCGTTTACGTGCCGGATATCCTGCGCAAGCTCGCAGAAACGGAGTTTGCAACCCAGGAAGGAACGCTGTACCCGCTGCTCAGCAAGATTCGCCGCGAAGACCTGGTGCAGTACGAGTGGCAGGAATCGGACGTAGGGCCCCCGCGCAAGTACTATCGGCTAACAAAAGCCGGCAAGGCACAGCTCGCGGCTTTCGACGAGTACTGGGCCCAGATCAACAAGACCATTTCCAACATCGGACGCTAAGCCATGCAACCCGTGATGACTGTCAGCCTGAATCGCACCGCCGTCCAGATCGAGGAAGATGCGCATGCGCGCCTGTCGGCCTACCTTGCCGACGCCAGCGCCAAGCTGGCAGCCAACCCCGATCGCGCCGAAATTCTGCTCGATCTCGAACAGGCCGTCGCAGATCAATGCAAACGTCGCATGGTACCCGGCCAGACTGTGATTACTCTCGTGGAACTCGGGCCGGCTCTGGACGAGATGGGGCCCGTGGAACCGCCGGAGGCTGCCCCGCCCGCGGCGCCCGCGAAACCGAGCCCCACCGGCGTACTGCAACAAGTGAGTGAAGGCGCAATGATCAGCGGCGTCTGCAAGGGCCTCGCGCGGGCGGCCGCCATCGATGTCACGCTGGTGCGTGTCATCGCGATCGTGCTGCTTTTCGCAACCGGCAGACGACAGACCGGCGGCGCGATGATCGTGCTCTATCTGGTGCTGATGTTCCTGATCCCGTTTGCACCACTCGATCCGAATGGCCCGCCAGTGCGAAAACTGCCGGCCAAGTGCCGGGAATACGTGCTGCTGATCCGTTCCAAGCTCGGTTCACTGACGAACTAGCGGGTCAGGGGTTGAGCTGGCCCCACATATAGGCGTTCGCATTGAAGTCCTGTATCGGCGTATCGCTGCTGCCGCTCGCTGATCGCACGCCTCCGGGCCATGAATGCCCGCCGCCGAACACAATGCGATTCACCGCGTCGTAGACATCCGGTGGATCGACGCGACAATTCACCACCGGCGCACTCGCTCGATTGCCATCGGCCGGCGTGGCGTAACGCCTGCAGGCGGTCGACGCACCGATGCGCTCCTCGACGAACTGATTCGTCACGTTGTTGCGGGCGATCCAGTTCGTGATCGTCGCGTCGACACCGTAGAAATTCGTCGACGAGATGCCATCGGTGCCGACACCGCCAGCGTACGGATAGTTTCGATCGTTGAGGACGTGGATGTGCAGCACGTTGATCGTCCGCGCCGGACTGCAGGTGTAGTAGCGCGTGCCGGCACCGTCGAATTCACCCGATGCGCCACTCACCGCGGCGATGCCGGCCAGTTGGTCGGCGAGCCCGCAGGCGAGGCGATGCGCCATGATCCCGCCGTTGGAAAACCCGGTAGCGTAGACGCGCGCGGCGTCGATGCTGTAGTTCGCGCGGATGTCGGCGATCACCGCGCGTGCAAACGCGACATCGTCGACATTCTGCGACTGGGCCGTGCCGCAGCAGGCGCCGCCGTTGAACGTCTGCAGCGTGCCGCTGCCCTCGGGAAATACCGCGTAGATCTGCCGCTCCTGGGCGAACTTCGTCAGCTGGCTGCCTGCGGCCTGACCCACCGCAGTGCCCGTGCCGCCACGCATCGCGATCAGCGCAGGACGCGGACCTGCGGCGCCGAGGCCGGTTGGGACGTAGATCGCGTAGCGGCGCACGCCCTGCACGGGCACCGACAGCGTTCGCGCAATCCACGCGCCGCTGACCTGTACTGTTAGCTGCAGCGAGAACGTCTGGTACAGCGCCGTGATGGTCGTCGTCCCTTCAGCCAGGCCCGTCACCACGCCGTTAGCATTGACGAGCGCGCGTCCCGGACTCGATGACGACCAGGTGACCTGCGTCGGGTCGACATAGCTCGGGTACGGCGCACCACCGACGCGCTGCACGAAGAACAGGCTGATGCTCTGGCCGGTACCAATAGTCGTGGCCGCGCCGGGCTCGAGCGCAGCCGTGGTCGCAGGGTTCACCGTGAGCGTCAAACCGAAAGTGGTCGTACCACCGGCGTTCTGCGCCGTGACGGTGTAGGTCGCGGATGACGTCGCGGCGCCCGGCGTGCCGGAGATCTGGCCGGTCGTTGCGTTCAGGGTCAGGCCGGCCGGCAGCGCGGGGGTCACGCTGTAGCCCGACACCGTACCTGTGACAGTCGGGTTCAAAGGCGTGATCGCAGTGCCAGCCACCACGGTCTGCGGACTCGGATAAGACAACCCGCTGGGTGCGCTGATCGTGCCGCCCGATCCGCCAGAGCCGCCACCGCCGCAGGCGGCGAGTCCCAGCGATAGCAGGAATACCAGTGAGAATTTCATGCTTGTACTACCTGCAACTCCGAAGACTGATGGAACGAAGTGCCGCCCTATCGGTTGACAGTGGAGCGGGTGATGGGAATCGAACCCACGTTAGTAGCTTGGGAAGCTACAGTTCTACCATTGAACTACACCCGCGGCAGCCAGCTAACAAACATGCATCATGATTGTTAGCACTGATATTGTCGTTGTTTGCGGACAGCTATTGTGTCCAATTGGCCGGGGCTTGTAAACGCAGCCCGGCGCCGGCGCCCGCAAGCCTGAACAGACCCGCCCGCCCCGGTCAGAGGTTTGAGAATTGGGACATTGATTAATGTCGCAATCGGATCGATTATCGATGCCATGCGCTTGCCCACCAATGGCCGTTATGCGGCAACGGTCCTCCTGTCCCTGGTCCTGGCTGCCTGCGGCGGTGGCGGCGGTTCCACGCCCGCACCGGTGCCCGCACCGACGGTAACCCTGTCCGCCAGTCCGGTTAGCGTCACGACGGGCGCGACGACGGCACTCACCTGGTCCAGCACCAACGCCACGTCCTGCACCGCCTCGGGCGGCTGGACCGGCAGCAAAGCCACCAGCGGCACCGAAAATTCGGCGGCGCTGACCGCCAACGCAAGCTTCACTCTGACATGCTCGGGTACCGGCGGATCCGGATCCGCCAGCGCGTCGGTGACCGTGACCGCTCCGGTGTTGCCGACGGTTACATTGACAGCAACTCCACCGTCGGTGACGACCGGATCGTCCACCAACCTGACATGGTCGTCGACGAACGCGACCACGTGCACGGCCAGCGGCGGCTGGACCGGCACCAAGGCGACGAGCGGCAGCGAAGTTTCCGCGGCCCTGGTAGCTAACACAACCTTTACGCTGGCCTGCACCGGCCCCGGCGGAACGGCCAGCGCCAGCGCGTCGGTCACTGTCACGCTGCCTTTGCCGCTGATTGCGCTGAGCGCAAACCCGACGACGATCGCCACCGGCGGCAGCTCGACGCTGAGCTGGATCACGCAGAATGCGAATTCCTGCACCGCGAGCGCGACTCCTGCCAATGCCGGCTGGAGCGGCGCGCGCGCAACCAGCGACTCTCAGTCCACGGGCGCGCTCACAGCGACGACCAGTTTCACGCTGTCCTGCAGCGGCGCCGGTGGCACGGCGCAGCAGACGGCCACGGTTTCAGTTGTTAGCAACAGCGCGCCAGTCGCCAATGCCGGCGCCGACAGCGCAGTCGTGTCCGGGTCCCAGGCGACGCTGTCCGGCGCGGCGAGCAGCGATCCCGACGGCACGATCGCGAGCTACGCCTGGACACAAACCGCCGGCCCCGCGGTGACGCTGAGCACCAGCGGCAGCAATGCGACCTTCACGGCGCCCACGGTCGCCGTCAATACGGTGCTGACCTTCCAGCTGATCGTCACCGACAATCTCGGCACGCAGAGCGCCCCGGATACGGTCAACGTGACCGTCCAGCCGCTGGCCGCCGGCCAGGCGGCGGTGAGCGGACGCATCACGTTTGCGCGCATCCCGGTCAGCGCGACTGGGTGGAATTTCGCCGGCACCTCGCAACAGCCCGCGCGCGGCATCACGGTCGAGCTCGTCAACGCCGCCAACAGCGCCGTCCTGGCGACCGGCCCGACCGACAGCAATGGCTCCTATTCGCTGTCGGTGCCCATCAATACATCGATGTTCGTGCGCGCCAAGGCCGAAATGGTCAAGACCGGCGCGGCGCCGACGTGGAACGTTCGGGTGAATGACATTACGCTCGATGCTAACGACAACTTCGTTTCGTCTACTTCGTTTGCCGTTAGCAGCGCGAACTTCAATTCCGGCACCGGCGCCACACAGAACCTCGCGATCCAGTCCGGCTGGGGCACGGCGCCGGGCCCGGCGACCGGCACGCGCGACGCGGCGCCGTTCGCAGTCCTCGACACCATCTATCGCGCGATCACCAAGCTGCAGACCCTGAACCCGACCATCGTGCTGCCCAGCCTGGTGATCGACTGGGGTCCTAACAACACCGGTGGAGTCACCTTCTTCACCGAATCGGGAGTTGTGGGAGCGGGCCCGACTTTCAGCCCGAAGATCGTGCTGGCGGCGCAGGCCGGCGTCGATACCGACGAATACGACATACAGGTCATTGCCCACGAATTCGCGCACTACGTCGAATTCGCTTTCGGCCGCTCCGACAGTATCGGCGGGCCGCACCGCTTCGGCGACCGCCTCGACCCGCGCGTCGCCTGGAGCGAAGGCTGGGGCTATTTCTGGGCGGGTTTCGTCAATGACGATCCGGTGATGATTGATTCCTTCGGCACGAACCAGGGGCAGGCCTCGCAGTTCAATGTCGAAACCAGCTTCAGCCGCCCCGGCTGGTGGAGCGAGAGCAGCGCCTGGTCAATTTTGTGGGACCTTTACGACTCGACCAACGACACTGGCAACGGCGACAACGTGGCGATCGGCGCCGCGCCGATCTGGGCCGCCTTGACTGGCGGGGCGCGCAGTGCCGAAGCGTTTACCTCGCTGTTCACGGCCGTCAGCGCGCTGAAACAGGCCAACCAGGCGAACGCGACTTTGATCAGCCAGATCAACACGCTCGTCACTTTCCACAATACGGTCGCGGCCACGCTCGATGATTTCGGCAGCACGGAAACTAACAACGCGGGCTTCCCGGAAGTGCTGCCGATTTACCGGACGGTGACGCCGAGCGCCACGGCGTTCACGGTGCCCAGCAACATCCTGTTCCCAAACGACTCGCAGAACGGCACCGACAACAAACTCGGTATCCGGCATTATCTGCGGCTGGCCGGCCCGCGCACGGTGCGCATCACCGCGTCGACCCCGGTGTCGACCCAGGACCCGGATGTCGTGGTCTACAAGAACGGCGTCCAGCAGGTCGGGATACTGAGCTGCACGACCCAGCCCTGCGGCGAGACGGGCGGCAATGAGGATTTCACGGCCAATCTGGGGGCCGGCACCTACGTCATCGAAGTCTACGAGTGCAACAACGCCGGTTGCGGCACAACCGGTACACAAGCCAATACGACCATCACGATGACCGTGCAATGACCGCGCACAAAGAACCAGGAGCCGCGCCATGAACTGCCATTCCCTGCTCGCAGCAATCGTGCTGAGCCTTATACCCGTCGCGAGCGACGCCGCCGACCAGCCAGCTAACAAACCAGCGGCGGTCGCCGGTATGACGGCGGTGCTGCCGGTGAACCAGAAGATCGGTGCGCCAGTGGATGTGTATTACCGGCATATGAACAAGGCGGCGGGCGCCAACGACCCGACGCTGCAACTAGCGTTCGTGCCACGCATGGCCGGCAATCTTCGTGTCGAGCTGCTGCCGGACAAGAATGTGACGATTGCCTACGGCGGCGCGCCGCTGGCGCTGCAGAAAGCCGCGGCTGCGGGCGTCTATAACCGCATGCTCAGCGTACGGCGCGGCGGCAGCACGCCCGCGAACATCCGGGCGCTGGTCAGCATCGAAATGGGCGACACGCGGTTCTTCAGCGTGTACTCGATTCCGGCGGATATCGTGTCAGCCGATGCCGCACGCCAGAAAGCCAGCACCAAGCCGACCACGAAGAAACCCGCGCGTCAGCTCTGACGCCGCCGCCTTGACGGAAACCACTCCGCGCCGAGGCATCCGCAGCTTTGTCGTCCGCGCGGGGCGCATGACCGCCGGCCAGGAACGCGCGCTGGCCGAACTCTGGCCGCGTTTCGGAATCGACTGGCCGCCCGCCACACTGCCGCTCGATTTCCCGCGCATATTCGGACGCACCACGCCGCTCACGCTCGAGATTGGTTTTGGCAACGGCGCCACGCTCGCGCACCTGGCTGCCGCGAACCCGGCCCGCAATTACCTCGGCATCGAAGTGCACCGGCCCGGCATCGGCCACCTGATGTTAGCTGCGCAAGCCGCGGACCTCGCGAACCTGCGCATTATCGGCCATGACGCCGTTGAAGTACTGACGCAGGCGGTCCCCGCGGACTCGGTCGATGAAATGCTGATCCAGTTCCCGGATCCGTGGCCCAAGAAACGCCATCACAAGCGCCGGCTGATCCAGCCGGCGTTTGCGTTGTTAGCAGCCGGCCGGCTGCGGCCCGGCGGCGCGCTGCGTCTCGCGACCGACTGGGAGGAATATGCGCTGCACATCCAGGAAGTGCTGGGCGCCTGCCCGTTGCTGAAAAATTCCGCGGATGACGGTGGCGCAATCACCAGGCCGGCCTGGCGTGAACTGACCAAATTCGAACAGCGCGGCCAGCGGCTGGGCCACGGTGTCTGGGATTTTGAATTTATCCGAGCAGCTTGAACGCGGCGCGCACGCCATCCAGCACGAACTGCACCGCCAGTGCGCCCAGCACCACGCCCAATAATCGATTAGTGACGTTGGCGCCGGTGACGCCCATGATCCGCATGATCGGCCCGGCGAGCCGCATCATCAGCAGCGAAACGGCAATTACCGCGAACGCTGCGGCGATCAATCCGGAAAACAACACCGGCTGCTCGGTCACCAGGACCGGCCCGAACCACAGCAGGATCGTGGTCAGTGCGCCGGGACCCGCCAGCAGCGGAAAAGCCAGCGGGAACACCGATATGTCGGCACGGCGCTTGCTCTCGGCCTGTTCGTCGGAGGAGGTCCGGGTGCCGGATTCGCGCGCAAATACCATTTCGAGCGCCATCAGGAACAACAACAGGCCGCCGAAGATCCGGAACGCGTCGATGCTGATGCCCATGATCCGCAGGAAGGCGGCGCCGGTCAGCGCGAACAGCAGCAGGATGCCGGCGGCGACCAGCGCGGCCTTCAGTGACATCTTGCGCTTGTAGGCGTCACTGGCCCCCTCGGTGAGGCTGGCGAATACCGGCGCCAGTGACAGTGGCTCGACGATCACGAAGAAAACCACGAAAAATTTGATTACTTGCTCAAGCATCATGCTGCCTTGCAATAAGGATGAACACCGATTGCCAGTCATCGCCGACAGGCGCAGTATCTCACTTATGACCACTCCCTACCCGAAGGTTGGCGACTGGTACCGCATCCGCGGCGGCGCGATCTTTGAA
Source organism: Steroidobacteraceae bacterium (assembly GCA_036786925.1). Taxonomy (GTDB): domain Bacteria; phylum Pseudomonadota; class Gammaproteobacteria; order Steroidobacterales; family Steroidobacteraceae; genus UBA964. The sequence continues at coordinate 7,593 of DAIQQI010000023.1, read as the reverse complement.
GTGGTCGCGCTCGATGAAGAAACCCGCTGTGTGGAAATGCAGTACTTCGACGGCACCGTCGAAGAGATGGAACTCGACGACTGGATCGAACAGGCCAGCGCCCGCGAAGTCGAATCGGCCGAGCCGCCGGAGGACTGGAGCGGCTCGGTGGACATGGATCCGCTCGATGACGACACCGGCGATCAGGATCGCTCGATCGACGCCGCCAATGCCGAGATGTTAGCTTCCTGGGACAGAAGCACGTAACCGTCTGTTAGCTCGATCGGCACCGCAACCAGGTGCTTGCCGGAGCAAGGCCCCCACAGGCACTTGCCTTTATCCCGCTCGAACACGGCGCCATGCGAATGGCACATCAGCAGCGCACCATCTTTGGTCAGGAATTTGTGCGGCTGCAGATTGAGCGGGTGCCCCTGGTGCGGGCACCAGTTGAGGTAGGCGCGCAGCTCGCCGTTAGGCAGGCGCAGCACCAGGCCCTTGAGCGGCCAGTCGCCCTCGCCGACGGTAAAACCGCGGCAACCCCGCTGGCCAAGCTCCGCCAGCGAGCACAGGATCCGCGTGGTATCGATCTCCGCCACGGCAGCGGTGCGCTAAGGCCGGGGCGCCGGGACCACGCCGCGGCGCACCAGGAACAACAGCATGATCAGCGCCGGAATACTGAGGCTCGCGGTGTAGACGAAAAACAGCTGGTAGCCGATACCGTCGACCACGAAACCGGAAAAGCCTTCAAGAATCTTGCCGAACAGCGCATAAAACGACGAGAACAGCGCGTACTGGGTTGCGGTGTAGCGGGCGCTGGTCAGGCTGGAAAGAAAGGCGATCAGGGCGGTGCCGTGCATCGCCAGCGCCAGGTTGTCGAAACCGTTGACCATCCCGAGCTGCAGCAGGCTCGGCTTGTCGATTCCGGCCAGCACCGAGAACAGGCAGTTCGACACCATGACCATCAGGCTGCCGACGACCAGCGAGCGCAGCAGGCCGATTTTCGCGATCACGACGCCGGCGATAACCACGCCGACCAGCGATGCTAACAAACCGTAGAACTTGACCACCGCGGCGATTTCCTTGAGCGAAAATCCCTTATCGATGTAAAAGGAGTTGGTCATGCTGCCCATCGCAAAATCGGTCAGGCGGTAACCACTCATGAAGAACAGGATCAGCAGCGCCAGCGGCAGGCCGTAGCGCGAAAAGAATTCGGTAAATGGGCAGATCACCGCACCGACAAACCAGCTGCCGGCGGTCCGCAGCCACTGCGGCCAGTGCGGCCGATGCTGCAGCCAGTCGACCACGCGCTGCTCATGATCGAAGGACAGGGACTGACGGGACACAGCAGGCTCGGCGGACATGATGGTTGTCAGCACGCCGACGCCCACCAGCGCGGCCATCGTCAGGTAGCTGAACTGCCAGCCGTAGTCGTCGGCCAGCGCCAGCGCGCCGGCTCCGCCGACGATCAATGCGGCGCGATATCCGAGCTGATAAGCCGCGGCCATCGCGCCCTGGTCGTCCACCGCCGCCGACTCGATGCGCCAGGCATCGATCGCGATGTCCTGGGTCGCGGCGCAGAATGCAATGAACAACGCACACAGTGCCATCGGCAACACGGCGCGCGTTGGATCATTGGTCGACATGTACGCAAGGCCTGCCACGAGCCCGAACTGCGCGAGCAGCATCCAGCTGCGCCGGCGGCCCACCAGGCGCGTCAGGATCGGTATTGGCAACCGGTCCACCACCGGCGCCCAGAGAAATTTCAGGCTGTAGGCCAGACCGACCCAGGCCAGCATGCCGATAGTCGAGCGCTGGATACCCGCGGTTCGCAGCCATGCGGACAGTGTCTGGTAGATCAGGTAAAACGGCAGGCCCGCCGAAAAACCTAACAACAGCATCGACACCATGCGTGGCTGCCCGTAGACGCGCAGCGCCTGCCACCAGCTGGGCGTCACAGGCGGTAGTCCATGATCAGGGGTGCGTGATCCGAAAAGCGCTCATCCTTGTAAATATGCACCGCTTTGGCCTTGCCGCGCAGGCTACCGCTCACAATCTGGTAATCAATTCGCCAACCGACGTTCTTCGCCCAGGCCTGGCCGCGATTGGACCACCAGGTGTACTGGTCGGGCTCGGCGCAGACCTCGCGGAACGCGTCCACCCAGCCCTCCTCACCTAACAGCTGGTCCATCCAGGCGCGCTCCTCGGGCAGGAAGCCGGAATTCTTCTGGTTCGATTTCCAGTTGCGAAGGTCGATGGCCTTATGCGCGATATTCCAGTCGCCGCACAGGATGTAATGGCGCTTGCGTCTGGCGAGCTTGCGCAAATGCGGCACGAAGACGTCCAGGAACCTGAACTTCGAAGCCTGGCGCTCCGGACCCGATGAACCGGACGGCAAGTAGAGAGACACCACCGACAGGTCGCCGAACTGTGCCTCGAGATAGCGGCCCTCGCTGTCGAACTCGGGCACGCCGAAGCCGCGTATTACTTTGTCCGGCTTGTTTCTGGCAAAAACCGCGGTGCCGGAATAGCCTTTGCGTTCCGCATCGTAGTGATAATGGTGATAGCCCGGTATTTCGGCGCCATGGCCATCGAGCTGGTGCAATTGCGCCTTCGTTTCCTGCAGGCAGACCACATCGGCGTCCTGCCTGGCCAGCCAGCGGAACACGCCTTTACTCGCGGCGGATCGAATGCCATTGGCATTCAGGGTAATGACTCGCATCGGCGTTATGATAACGGCGATGCAAGACTATCAACGCAGCTTTCTGGATCTCGCGGTGGCCCGCCAGGCGCTGCGCTTCGGCAATTTCAAGCTGAAGTCGGGCCGCGACAGCCCATATTTTTTCAACGCGGGTCTGTTCAACGACGGCGAGGCGATTGCAATGCTGGGCCGGTGTTATGCGGCCACGCTGCAACGTTCCGGCATCGCCGTCGACATGCTGTTCGGTCCGGCCTACAAGGGCATTCCGCTGGTTGCAGCGACTGCGGCGGCATTGGCCGAGCACCATCGGCTGAACCTGCCGTGGGCCTTCAATCGCAAGGAAGCCAAGGATCATGGCGAGGGCGGCCTGCTGGTCGGCGCGTCGCTGCAGGGTCGTGTCGCCATCGTCGATGACGTGATCACGGCGGGCACGGCGATCCGGGAATCGGTTGAATTGATACGGCGCGCGGGGGCCAGGCCGGTGGCAGTCCTGCTCGCGCTGGACCGCCAGGAACGCGGCCAGGGAACGCAGTCCGCGGCGCAGGAAGTCGAGGCCGAATTCGGCGTAAAGTGTGTGAGTATCGTCACACTGGCCGACCTGATTGAATTCTGTGGCGGGCCTGCAGGTGACGCGCTTCGCATTTCTACAACCGAGATTGCACGACTTAAGGAATATCGGGAACGATACGGTATCGAGTAGGGCCCGCCGACCATGAATCACGCAAAACACAGCCTGCCGGAGCCCGGTTTGACGCGTCGCGCGGCCGTCGTGACTTCAATGCTGGCTGTGCTGTTAGCCAGCACCGCGATTGCGCAGCAGAACTCTGGCGACCAGAAGAAAGTCTACCGCTGGACCGATGACAAGGGCGTGGTGCATTACGGCGATCGCATCCCGCCCGAGTACAGTCGCGGCGAAGCGGCGGTGCTGAACAATCAGGGCGTCACGGTCGGCATCCGTCCGGCGCAGAAAACGCCCGAGCAACTGGAACGCGAAAGCGCGCAGCGCGAGATCCGGGAAAAAGAACAGCAGCGCGACTCGTTTCTGCTGACCACGTACACGTCGGTCCGCGATATCGAGCAATTGCGCGACCAGCGGCTGCAACAAATGGCCGACGCGCGCAGATCGATCGAAGCCTATGTCGAATCCCTGCAGGGCCGCTTGATGTCGCTGCACGAACGCGCGCAGGTATTTCGCCCGTATAACGAAGCACCGACTGCGCGGCGCATGCCGGACGAGCTGGCGCAGGACCTGGTGCGAACTTTGAAGGAAGTTGCGGTGCAACGCGCGCAGATGGCCGAGCGCATGGCCGAAGACCGGGCGTTGCGCCAGCAGTTCCAGGTCGATATCGACCGTTACAGGATGCTCAAGTCGAAGGTGGCCAGCACCCGTTAGCTTTCCGGCCGCTCAGCTGCGGCCGGAACTGCCGAACCCGCCGCTGCCGCGTTCGGTAGCGGCGAAATCAGTGACGACATCCAGCGCAACCTGCACTACCGGCACGATGATCAGCTGCGCGATACGCTCGCCCGGCTGCACCGTATACGCAGCCTGGCCCCGGTTCCAGCACGACACCATCAATGGGCCCTGGTAGTCCGAATCGATCAGGCCGGTCAGGTTACCTAACACGATGCCGTGCTTGTGACCGAGACCACTGCGCGGCAGGATCACGGCAGCCAGGCCCGGGTCCGCCACGTAGATGGCGATGCCGGTCGGGATCAGCTCGGCGCTGCCCGGCTGCAAAAGCAATGGCGCATCGATGCAGGCGCGCAGGTCCATGCCTGCGGAGCCGCCGGTCGCGTAGGCCGGCAAGGGCCAGTCGCGGCCGATGCGCGCATCCAGAACGCGCACCTGCAGGGTGCGCGTCACCGCGGGCGCCTCGTCAGCCATCAGGCAACTGCGTCTGCGCGGCTGCGAAAGCGCGCGGTGATCAGCGCCAGCAGTTCCGCGGCCACCTGGTCCTTGGAACCGGGCCCGATCTCCTGCCGGCCGTTGCGCCACAGGACTAACAGGGCATTCTCGTCACGCTCAAAAACCTTGTCGTTGCTGACATCGTTGGCGGCGATCATGTCGAGGTTCTTCTTCAGCATCTTGGTCTTCGCGTAATGCTCGAGCTGCTCGGTTTCGGCGGCGAACCCGACCACGAACGGCTTGTCCTTGCGCGCGGCCACGTGCGCCAGGATATCGACCGTGCGTTCGACCGCGATATCCAGCTCCGCAGAACTCTTCTTGATTTTCTGGCCCGCGGGCCGGGCCGGGCGATAGTCGGCGACCGCAGCGGTGCCGATGAAAATCTGCGTGGCCTGAACCTCGCGCTCGACCGCAGCCAACATGTCGGCCGCGCTCTCGACGTCGATGCGCCGCACGCCGGCGGGTGTCGCCAGCGCCACCGGGCCCGCGACCAGCACCACGTCGGCGCCGGCGGCGCGCGCGGCCGCCGCGACCGCGAACCCCATCTTGCCGGAACTGCGGTTGCTGAGGAAACGCACCGGGTCGACCCGTTCGCGCGTCGGGCCGGCCGTGACCAGCACGCGCACGCCCGACAGCGGACCGCGGCCACCTAACAACGTGACCGCGTGTTCGGTGATTTCGAGCGGCTCGAGCATGCGGCCGTCGCCGGTTTCGCCGCAGGCCTGGTCGCCGCTGCCCGGACCCAGCACCGCGATGCCGCGCGCGGCCAGCAGCCGCATGTTGTCCTGGGTCGCCTTGTTCGACCACATGAGGCGATTCATCGCCGGCGCGACGGCAATGACCTTGTCCGTGGCGAGGCACAGCGTGGCGAGCAGGTCGTCGGCGTGGCCGCCCGCGAGGCGCGCCAGGAAATCCGCCGTGGCCGGTGCGACGATGATGAGGTCAGCCCAGCGCGCCAGCTCGATATGGCCCATGGCCGCTTCGGCGGCGCTGTCGAACAGTTCGTCACGGACCGGCCTGCCGGACACCGCCTGGAAAGTCAGCGGTGTGACGAACTCACGCGCGCCCGCGGTCATCACGACCTGGACTTCGGCGCCGCGTTCGCGCAGCCGCCGCACCAGGTCGGGACTCTTGTAGGCCGCGATACCCGCAGTCACGCCCAGCAGTATTTTCTTGCCAGCCAGTTCCATGTCATGCCGATTATAGAGTGTTAGCCATTTCGATTCTGCGCAAGCGCACCCGATTCGCGGTCTGGCCGCCGCGGGTCCGGCGGGCAATCATGCGGCGATGACTACAACACGAACGGCAGCGGTCCGCGGCCCCAGGCATTGGCCGCGCGGCGATCGCCCGCGCGAGAAACTGCTGGCGAGCGGGGCCGGGTCGTTGTCCGACGCCGAGCTGCTGGCCGTTCTATTTGGGACAGGCCTGCCTGGCCGCAATGTCGTCGAAGTCGCCCAGGACCTGCTGGCACAGCACGGTTCCCTGCGTGGGCTGCTGCGAGCACCACCGCTGCCGGCGCCCGGAAATACAGGTCTGGTGCGGCGCCTGGGGCTCGGGCCGGCGCGCTACGCCAGCCTGCATGCGGCCCTGGAGCTGGCGCGGCGCCATTTTCGCCAGGGCCTGGAGGCGGGTTCCGTGCTGGGCTCGCCGGGCGATACGCGGGCGTTCCTGGTCGCCCAACTGCGGGACCGGCCGTACGAGGTCTTCTGCTGCCTGTACCTCGACAACCGCCACCGGCTGATCCGTTTCGAGGAACTGTTCCGCGGCACTATCGACGGCGCCACGGTGCACCCCCGCGAAGTGCTACGCCAGGCGCTCGCGCATAACGCGGCCGCGGTCATCCTGGCGCACAACCACCCTTCCGGCGTTGCCGAACCCAGCCAGGCCGACGAAATGATCACGCGGCGCCTCAAGGACGCGCTGGCGCTGGTGGACATCCGCGTGCTCGATCATCTGGTCATCGCCGGGGCCGAGGCGGTGTCGCTGGCGGAAAAAGGGCTGCTGTAGTGGCGGGCCTATTCCAGCTCGGGATAGGGCCCAACGCCGCCCGCGGCGATGAAGCGCTCGATGCGCGCCTCGAGCACCGGCAATGGCACCGACCCCAGTGCCAGCACAGTGTCGTGAAAAGCGCGGATGTTGAATTTCGCGCCTAACGCAGACTCTGCCCTGGCGCGCGCTTTGACGATGGCCATCTCGCCTAGATAGTAGGACAGCGCCTGCCCGGGCCATGCGATATAGCGATCGACTTCGGTTTCGATCTCATGCTCGGGCAGCGCGGTGTAGTCCTTCAGATACCGGATCGCACGATCGCGCGTCCAGCCCAGCGAATGCACGCCGGTGTCGACGACCAGCCTCGCGGCGCGCCACATCTGATAGCTCAGCATGCCGAAGCGTTCGTAGGGCGTTTCGTAAATCCCCATTTCCAGCCCAATCTTTTCGCAGTACAGCGCCCAGCCTTCGCCGAACGCCGAGATATAGGTTTTCTGGCGGAATTCGGGCTGATTCTTGTGCTCCATCGCGATCGGCATCTGGAACGCGTGACCGGGCGCGGATTCGTGCAGCGTCAGCGCGGGGAGACTGTACAGCGGGCGCGACGGCAGGTTGTAGGTGTTGACGAGATAGACGCCCGGGCCGCCGCGACCGGCGGTGTAGAACGGCGCGAGATCGTCGGGCACCGGCGTGATCGCAAAGCGCATGCGCGGCAGGTAGCCGAAATACTGCGAACTTTTCGCATCGAACTTCTTGGCGATCCACGCGGCGCGCATCAGCAGTTCTTCGGGCGTCTTCGCGTAGAACTGCGGATCGGTGCGCAGGAATTTGAGGAACGCCGGAAAGTCGCCGGAGAAGCCTGTCTCCTTCATGACGCCTGACATCTCGGCATGCAGGCGCGCGACCTCGGACTCGCCGATCGCATGGATCGCCGCGGGCTCGAGATCGAGCGTCGTGAACTCGCGGATCTTGGCGCGATAGAACGCCTTGCCATCCGGCATTTCCTCCGCCGCGAGGGTCT